>NZ_PYCI01000260.1:0-2100 GCF_003015105.1 Chroococcidiopsis sp. CCALA 051
ACCAACTACCAACTACCAATACGTCTTATTTCAATATTGGATAATTACGGTAACGCGCCGCTCGGTCGAGCTGGCATTACGCTTGAGTACGAGCCTGTTTACTTTGATTTACAGCACGAATTTATATTTACTCACAACCGCACCAGAAGAAATTACTGCAGGTTTGGAAAGCTTGATGCTACCTTTGCGACGGTTTAAATTGCCCGTAACTGAAATTGCGCTGACTCTAACGCTGTCATTGCGATTTATTCCCCTGGTGATGGAAGAAGTGCAAAATCTGATTCGTTCCGTGCGAACCCGGGCAATAAATTGGAAAAAGCTAGGCATCAAGGGAGCATTGCGGGTGTGGATGGTAGTGGCAGAACGATTGTTAGAAAACTTACTTCTGAGAGCCGAGCAAATGGCTAAAGCGATGACAGTGAGGGGATTTACCACTCCGAATACTCATCGCGTCCAATGGCATCAGCTGCGTTTTACTACTAGAGACTGGATTGCCTTGGTGTGTTTGGTTGCATTTTGGGGAATACGTCTAACTTGGGGTAATGAGGTTTGAAATGAAACCCATGCAGCCTTGGTATTGGCGATCGCTTCCTTTAGAACAACGTAGCGGTTCTGAAGTATTTGCAGCCCTATTTCGCCCTGATGATAATCCAGACGCGATCGCAACTCTACTAGAGAGTCCTGCTCCAATATCTCAAGACCGTTCTCAACTGGCGCGTTACTCTATCTGTGCTGGCACACCCCGCATTATCGACGGACAGCCGCAACTGTGGACACCACCCGTCGGGGAGATTTTGCCATTCTTGCAGCAGCTATTGGAATGTAAGGGAGCAATTCAAAATTCAAAAGTCGAAAGTCAAAAGTCAAAATTCCCCGACTCCCCTGTACGAGCGGGTATGAAGCAAAAATCTATTGATGGAAGCCGTGAATCTTTTTCTAAACCCGCCCCTACGATTCCCGACTCCCTCCCTTTCACTGGAGGGTGGTTGGGTTGGTTGGGGTACGATCTGGCTTGGGAGATTGAAAAGTTACCCTATGTAAAATCAGATCCCTTACCATTTCCTACAGCTTATTGGTACGAACCTGAATGTTTTGCCGTTCTCGACCACTCAGAACAAATATTGTGGCTAGCTGTCTCTGCACGACAGCAGCTAAACGAGCTACAAGAACGACTTGAAAATTTAAAAGTCAAAAGTCAAAATTCAAAACCAATAACCAACAACCAACAACCAACAACCAATTACCAATTACCAATTACCCATTCACTACTCACTACCCAAGAAGAATACGAAACGGCTGTCTGCCGAGCAAAAAAGTACATTCAAGCTGGAGACATTTTTCAGGCAAATCTTTCTTTGCGATTTGAAACCAGCACGATCGCCAGTAGTTGGCAAATTTATCAAGCACTGCAACAAATTAATCCGTCTCCCTTTGCTAGTTATTGGCAGACTCCTTGGGGAGCAGTCATTAGCTGTTCGCCAGAAAGATTAGTACAATTACGCGATCGTCAAGTCCAAACCAGACCAATTGCAGGTACGCGATCGCGGGGAGCCACTCCCGCACAAGACTGCGATTTAGCTCAAGAGTTGTTAAGCAATACTAAGGAAATTGCCGAACATATCATGCTCGTAGATTTGGAACGTAACGATCTAGGGCGCGTTTGCGAATGGGGTTCTGTCGTCGTCGATGAATTATTAGCGATCGAGCGATACAGTCACGTCATGCATCTTGTGAGTAATATTACTGGCACGCTTAAACCAGAATACAATGCGATCGATTTAATTCGCGCCGCGTTTCCTGGGGGGACAATTACTGGCTGTCCCAAAGTCCGTTGCATGGAAATTATTGAAGAATTGGAGCCAGTGCGCCGCAGCTTGTTTTATGGTTCCTGCGGTTACTTAGACTGGCGCGGTAATTTAGACTTAAATATTTTGATTCGGACTCTGCTGTATAGCAGGGAGCAGAGTAAGAGAGCTGAGGGAGCTGAGGGGGCTGAGGGAGAGAAAAGAGCTGAGGGAGAAAAAAATCTTCGAGTGTCCTCCGACGCTTCCCACACTTCCCACACTTCCCACACCCTACACCCCACACCCCACACCCCAC
>NZ_PYCI01000202.1:0-8962 GCF_003015105.1 Chroococcidiopsis sp. CCALA 051
AGATGTGTATAAGAGACAGGTGTAGCGCCAGCATTGACTGTCAACTGTCAACTGTCTTCACGCAGTGTAGCCTCAGCGTTGACTGTCAACCAACAACCAACAACTAACAGCCAACAACTTGACAAATTCTTTCCCGCCCTAGATTTATATCAAAGGGTACGAGAGTTTTGGCAAGAAATATTACCGCGCCATAGGGGACAAACTGTTTTACTAGTGACTCATGGCGGAACCAACCGCGCTTTAATAAGTACAGCTTTAGGAATTACACCCGATCGCTATCATTGCATTCAGCAGTCTAATTGCGGCATCAGCGTTCTCAATTTTCCTGACGGTTCTCTGGAGTCAGGGCAATTGGAAGCAATGAATTTAAATACTCATGTAGGAGAACACTTACCCAAGCCTCAAGAGGGGGGTAAAGGTTTACGGCTGTTGCTCGTACCTTCTGGGACAAATGCAGCACAAACTCAAAACATAACTAGGTTTCTCAAACAAGTGCGAATTGACTTTAGCCTCAATAGCATACTTGACTCTTACCACATTACGGTGCAACAAATTCTGCAACACCATCCAGAAACAGTACAGTTTGAGGTATTGCGAGAAGATATTCCCGAAGCTTGGCAAGCAGTCATTGGTAGAAGAAGTATCGCTAATTCCCAGCAGTTGACGACTGGTTTAGTTATGGCAAGCGAAGAAACGATCGCTCGTTTAATTGGTCATGTTTTTAATATGAATTCGGATGTTTCGGAAAGAATATTAGTCAAAAAAGGAATGGTAAGTTGTCTGCAATATCCGGGCGATCGCCATCCGCCAATTTTACAAGCAATGAATATTCTAACTACTCAAAACGACTCGATCCATAAATCAGATGTAGGGTGGGCAATGCCCACACAGATATTTTCTTAGTCAGGTTAAAATGCCTGATTCACAAATGACCAATGACCAATGACTAATGACCGATAACACAATTATGAAAATCGCATTCATTGTTTGGCGCTTTCCAATTTTATCAGAAGCCTTTATTCTGAATCAAATTACTGGTTTAATCGATCGCGGTCATGATGTCCGCATTCATCCAATTAATGGATTACCCAAAAACTATACGGGTAAGATACATCCCGTAGTTGAAGAATACCAGTTAATGAAGCGTACTTATTTTCCGCCAACAGTGCCAGAGAAGTTTTTTCCTCGTTTGATTAAAGGGTTAGGTTTATTTCTGAAGAATCTGAATCGAGGTTCTTGGAAAACATTACAATTTTTTCAGCCTGGTAAATATGATGCAGAAGTCGCAACGTTAAAATCTTTTTACAGAACTGTCGCGTTACTTCAAGATGGATCGTATGACATTATTCATTGTCAATTCGGTACGCTAGCGCCAATTGCTCTTGCTTATCGCGACGCTAATATTATTCAAGGTAAGTTAATTACCACATTTCGCGGCATTGATATTAGTAAATACGTTCAAGAAAACGGTGTTGATGTCTACAATAGGCTCTTTAGAGAAGGTGAGTTTTTCTTGGCAAATTGCGAATTCTTTCGCGATCGCGCGATCGGTTTAGGCTGCGATCCAACAAGAATTATCGTTCATGGTTCGGGATTGGATTGTAGTAAATTTACTTTTAAGCCGCGTTATTTTCCTACTAGTGGAAAAATTAAAATTGTCACAACAGGACGCTTGGTTGAAAAGAAAGGAATAGAATATGGTATTCGTGCCATTGCTAAGTTAGTCAAAACCTACTCGAATCTTGAATACAATATTATTGGTGACGGTGACCTAAAAGCCTACTTCGAGCAATTAATTAGCGAATTAAATGTCAGTCATGTCGTTAAATTACTAGGTTGGAAGCAGCAAAAAGAAATTATCGAAATTCTCAATGATTGCCATATTTTTATGGCTCCTAGTGTCACGGCATCTGACGGCAATCAGGATGCACCAGTCAATACATTAAAAGAAGCAATGGCAATGGGTTTGCCTGTTATTAGTACTAGACATGGTGGCATTCCCGAATTAGTTCAAAATGGCATATCTGGATTCTTAGTTTCAGAGCGCGATGCTGACGCGATCGCCACAAAACTCGAATTTCTGATCGAACATTCTGAAGTTTGGCAAAGTATGGGGAAAGCTGGTCGAGAGCAGGTAGAAGCGAAATACGATATGAACAAATTGAACGATGAGTTAGTGGCAATTTACGAGCAAATGTTAGATGAAAAATTAAATCGAAAAAATTCAATTCAGAACCTTCAAAAACTAATGCAGGTTTAGAGCAATATTTTTACAAAAGAAAGTTTTTACCAAATATGAAAATTGCATTTTTTGTCGCTCGGTTTCCTGTTTTATCAGAGCCATTTATTCTCAATCAAATTGTTGGCGCGATCCAGCGCGGTCATGAAGTTGATATTTATTCTCTAGATGGCGCTCCCAAAGATCTATCTAAAGTACATCCTTTAGTCGAACAATATCAACTATTAGAACGAACTTTTTACGCACCCACTCGACCGGATAACGAGTTATGGCGTTGGTTGAAAGGCTTGAGCTTACTAGCACTTAATTTTTATAAAAACCCTTTAGTATGCTGGCAATTACTGAATACTTCTCGATACTTGAGTCAAGCGAAATCGCTGAAGCTACTTTATCGCGCTATCCCATTTCTTAATCAGAAATCCTACGATATCATTCACTGTCAATTTAGTACTTTGGGTGTATTTGGCGTGTGGTTTCGTCAACTCGGATTAATTGAAGGGAAATTAATCTCTACATTTCGAGGTGCAGATATTAGTAAATTCTTACCCAAGTGGGGCGATCGCGTTTATCAAGAAGTCTTTCAAGAAACAGATTTCTTCTTGGCTAACTGTGAATTTTTTAAAAATAAGGCAGTTGCTTTAGGATGCGATTCAGACAAAATTCACGTCCACGGTTCGGGAATTGATTGTAGTAAGTTTGCTTACAAACCTCGATTTTTTCCTACTGATGGCAAAGTGAAAATTGTGACGACTGGACGTTTGGTAGAAAAGAAAGGAATTGAGTATGCGATCGCCGCAGTTGCTCAAGTCGCTCAAACTTATCCAAATATCGAATATTACATCATTGGTGATGGAGAGCTAAAAGCAGACTTAGAGCAATTAATTACTGGATTGAATGCCGAGCGTGCTATCAAATTATTAGGCTGGAAGCAACAGAAAGAAATTGTAGAAATTCTCGATACTTGTCATATTTTTCTGGCTCCTAGCGTGACCGGAGCTGATGGTAATCAAGATGCACCAGTCAATACATTAAAAGAAGCAATGGCAATGGGTTTGCCTGTTATTAGTACTAGACATGGTGGCATTCCAGAATTAGTGGAAGATGGCGTATCTGGGTTTTTAGTTCCAGAACGAGATGTTGAGGCGATCGCCACAAAACTTGAATTTCTGATCGAACATTCTGAAGTTTGGCAAAGTATGGGGAAAACTGGTAGAGCGCAGGTAGAAGCAAAATATGATATGGACAAGCTAAACGATGAATTAATTGAAATTTATCAACAAGTATTAGATTCAAAACTCCCCCAAAATCCTTTGACAGAAAGAAGTTTATTATTAACAGCAAATCATTAATACGGAGGAATCGATCGTAATGAAACCTATAGTGACAATCGTTGTTGTACCTCGCGAGCGTTTTAGCTGTACTCAGGCATCTTTAGAAAGCATTTACGCACACACAGATTTCCCCTTCAAGTTAATTTATGTTGATGGAAATTCTCCAGCAAAAGTACGACGCTATCTAGAAGCTCAAGCCCAAGAAAAACGTTTTGAAATTATTCGCACGAATTACTATCTTTCTCCCAATCACGCACGTAATATTGGTTTGAGTCGTGTCGATACTAAGTATTTGGTTTTTGTTGATAACGATGTCATAGTTTCTCCAGGCTGGTTAACAGCTTTAGTTAATTGCGCTGAGGAAACAGAAGCAACTGTAGTTGGTCCTTTAATGTGCGAAAAACAACCTATCCACCAAAGGGTTCACTTTGCGGGTGGAGAAAGTCGTGTTGTTACTGACGTGAAAGGTAGACGACATCTACGCGAAAAAATGTACAAACAAGGACATAACGCGGTAAAATTGCGTCCTCAATTGAAACGAACTCAAACTGAATTAGCAGAATTTCATTGCACCTTAGTCCGCACAGAAATATTCGATCGCATTGGCTATCTTGACGAAGCTATGCTCAACACCAAAGAACACCTCGACTTTTGTATGACTGTGGCGCAAGCGGGAGGTACGGTTTATTTTGAACCAGATAGCTTAGTCACATACGTACCTGGTCCACCTCTAGAATGGACGGATTTGCATTTTTATATGCTGCGTTGGAGTGACGCTTGGACTCTAGGCAGCTTACAACGCCTACGCGAAAAGTGGAATTTATCAGAAGACGGTTATTTCCAAACCAAGTATAAAAAATTGGGAGTCAGACGCATTGCCACAATTATTAAACCCTTCGTGCGTCAGGTAAGTTTTGGATTTGAGAATAAGCCGTTGAAGCGAACCATGAAAAAACTCGACCGGAAATTCAACCGTTATCTGAGCGATCGCTATGCCAAAATGTTGCCACAACGCAAACTGGAGTTACCACCAATTCAGAAAGTAACAACGCCAGAGTTGGCTAAAGCGTGAATAAAATTGGTAATGGGTAATGGGTAATGGGTAATTGGTAGTTGGTTCTCCCCTGCTCCTTGTTCCCTGCTCCCTAACACTAAGTCACGCCTGAAAAATTACCGAAAGATTATTGGCTGGCATGGTATAGGTTCTAAGTAGGGAAAGATTTTCGCTGCGTGCGACTGCGACAACATCATCCAAATCGCGCACGCCCCATTCTGGATTTTGCGCCTGTAAACTTTCATCAAAATCAGCATTGCTGGGTGCAGTATGCCGACCCGCCTGCTTGAAGGGTCCATACAAGTACAAAATACCTCCTGGTGGCAAAATTCGCCTTGCTCCTGCCATCAATCCCAGACAAGCCGACCAAGGAGCAATATGAATCATGTTAATGTTGGCGATCGCCACAATCGGATCGCGTTGAAAATCTATATCATGTAAAGATTCTGGCAGTTCGTCCCTTTCTACCACCCAAACCGGATCGCTAGCATCTAACGCCAGTGGTGAATACAAATTATCTGTCGGACAAGATTCTCGCCATGCTGCAATGCTCTCTCGTGCTAAGGGATTTGGATCGGACGGAATCCAATTACGCGGGTGAAGGTGAGGGGCAAAATAAACTGCATGTTCTCCCGTACCGCTGGAAACCTCTAACACCGTACCTGTAGAAGGCAAAACTTGCAGCAGTACTTCTAGAATCGGCTTGCGGTTGCGTTGGGTAGCAGGAGCGTACTGTCGTCGGCTACTAGAATCGTTCATGCAGGTTATGGGGCGATCGCTAACATTAATTATTTCAGCATGACATCTGTGCCAACAGTGCCGTACCATAAGCCGCCTCTGCTTGCGCTGACTGCGCCACAGGCACGCCTAAATGTCTAGCGCGAATTTGACTCCAAATCGCATTTTTCGCCCCACCTCCAGCCGTGTAGACGCATCTCAAGGGGGTTGCGCCGAGCTGCTGCAATAATTGATATCCCCGTGCTTCGATCCGTGCCATACTCTCCAATAATCCGTGTAGAAACTCAACCGGATTTTCTGGACGAGGTTCTAGTCGCGGTGGCAAATGAGGATCGTTAATTGGGAAGCGATCGCCTGCTTTGAGCAAAGGATAGTAATCTAGGGGACTTTCGCGATCGGGATCGATCTCACTGCTCAGCGTTTCTAACTCTGCATCTGTAAAAAAGTGCCGCAACACAGCTCCACCAGTATTAGAAGCCCCACCAGCTAACCACAAATCGCCTAGTCGATGGCTGTAAACTCCAGAGCGAGCATCTTCCACCCGCGTCCGACTGAGTAATTTGAGTACCAAGGTCGAACCCAATGATGTCACTGCTTCTCCAGGGGAGTTCGCCCCGCTAGCCAGAAACGCAGCAATACTATCTGTCGTCCCAGCACGTACCACGCAGCCTTGAGGCAAACCCAACCGCGATCGCACCTCTGCCGTCACCTCTCCTACAGGCGTGCCAGGAGCGAGTATCTGGGGCAAATTTGGCAGTGCAGGCAATTTCAATAACCAATCAGGATAACATAACCGTTCCACGTCATATCCCAACTTCAGAGCATTATGATAGTCACTCACTCCTAGCTGTCCGTGCAATAAAAAACTCAGCCAGTCAGCTTGGTGTAAGAAATATATTGCCTCTTGTGAGGGAGATAGGAATTGGTCATTGAGTAATCCGTAGTGCGTGGTGGGTGGTGCGTGGTTAATTAATTCCGAATTCCGAATTCCGAATTCCGAATTCTCCCTTGCTTTTTGCCACCACAACAACTTTGCCAAACTGGACGTAGCGCCGATCGCAACGTGATGGGGAGGAGCGATCGCGCGTAACTCGTCCATGACGGCAATGCCGCGATCGTCGTTATAGAGGAGTGGCGTAACAATTGGATTGCCCGTCGCATCACACAGTAAGACAGTGGAAGAAGTCCCATCAATCGCGATCGCCCCGATTTTCTGTCGTAGTTCTAAGGGCAGTTGCTCTAGTAAGCAAAACAAGCCTGTCTGCCAGTGAGCGGGTGCAGTTGCTAATTTTGACCCTGTAAAAACATGCTTGGCTTCTGCCAGAGTTTTGCCTGCGGCATCAATCGCCACGGCTCTAGCGCCAGAAGTGCCAAAATCGATTCCCAGGGAAATCATTAGTTATCAGGGAGTAGGGGGAGAAAGAGAGCTGAGGAAGCGCAAGGTCGCTGAGGGAGCTGAGGGAGCAAGACAAGTCACAAGTCACACTTAATTCCGAATTCCGAATTCCGAATTCTTCCCACACCCTATTTACTAAGAGTTGTAACAAGCTCTTCCCCTGATGAGGAAATTCATTTGAAATTATGAAACTATCTGGTAAGAATACTTTGTGACTAGGAGGCTTTTTAATGAATATATCAGATACTCAAGTTTTCGTTGCCCTCGTAGTAGCGTTACTACCTGGTCTACTAGCTTTTCGGTTAGCTACCGAACTGTATAAGTAGAAATTTAGCTACACTTGTTAACCATCTCATTTTGAAGTAGAGACTACTGGTTAGTTTGTCACCTGACAAACACTCATAGTTCAACTGCTTCCAAGTTGAGTTTTGAGTCAGGGGATCGCTCCTCGACTCAAAACCCCATCTCAAATTATTTAAATCAGTTTGAATCGAGCTTCGATTGCATAACATCTACCAACTAGCAAAACCCCGTTTCGCGATCGCCAGTCAGTTACTCTACACGTCGGCTGTTGACCTCCAAGCGTCCTCTCTACTGATTTACCGTATATTCACGAGTTTTAATTGTGCGACGACCGAAAGTATAGCTACGTTTGCGTAAAACTACGGTTGGGAGCCAGAGCAGAGTGAGAGTAAGGTTTTGGGGATTCTTTGTATCAAAATAAACAAACAGCACAATCTACAGACTGTATAAGACTAGTTGTTTCATCGCCCCTTTTGAGCAATTATGAACGCCATTCAACCGTCTAGACCACCTCTACAGCCACAAAAGACTCGTCGCCAGGAGCGCCGTAGAAAGACCGTACAGCGCCAGCAGCGCCATCCCAATCGCACGTTAGTTTTAGAAAATACGGCAAAACTATTTGCCAACTGTGCCATTTCTGCCATAACGCTGTACGGTTTGGTACAGTTAGCACCCTATCTTTGGTCGCAGCAGCAAAAATCAAATGCAATTAATACCGAAGTCAAGCAGATAGAACAGCGCGTCGGTCATTTGCGTCAAGACCTCAACCGCTACTTCGATCCCCGTCAAAGCTATTCTTTGATGAAAGAGCAAAATAATTTAATCGAGCCAGGACAGCGCCAAGTCTACTTCCTCGACAAATCTAGATAGCAATTGACGATAGCAATTAGCCGCCAGAACTACCGCTAATTGTCAATCGTTAATAATTGGTTTAACCAAGTTTCCACCTGAGCGCGTAAACGCATAGCAGGATCGGCATTGGAACTGTTGTACTGTGGTAAAAGCTCTAAAGCACGGCGATAATCAGATACGCAGCAGTTCCAATCACCCCACAAGTGATAAGTCCGACCGCGTTCGGCATAAATATGTCCTTCTAGCTGTCCTAGTAACAGTGCTAGATCGAAACTTTCAATTGCCTCTTCATAGCGTTCCAAATCGCGCAGAGTAATGCCTCGGTTGAGTAACGCCCGCACGTAGCTAGGATTGAGATCTAGGGCGCGATCGTAGTCAGCCAATGCAGCGAGAAAGTTTCCACAGGCGGCGTGATAGTTAGCCCGATTGTTATAAGCTTTTGCTAAATTCGGATTCAGTTCTATTGCGCGATCGTAGTCAGCGATCGCCTGTTGGAGTTGACCAGCCTGAAAATATACTAATCCCCGATTGTTGTAGTCAATCGCATTTCCAGGGCAGCGATAAAGCAGTTGGCTCAACAACGCGATCGCCTCGGCATAGTTTCCCTGCTGCGATTTCTCCGCAGCACATGCACGTAAGTAGGTATCGGATAAGGCTAGTTCTGGTTGCCGTTTACCGTTTTGAGAGGCTATTGGCGACTGATTAGCCATTTTGCCGCTACTATTACGTTGATGACGGCATTTTCGATTCTTTTTTTCTGCTTCTAACGATTGGCTTCTCATGATGGTTGCTGGGCTGTTGAGCCACAAGCTCTATAAAATAAACTTATAATTATCTAGACTCTATCTGCTGTATCTTTGTGGCACTTACTTAGGTGTCTTCGCCTAGACTTTTTTATGTCAAGCATTAGTAGCGCCCAAGTCGATGCTCACACTCTATGATTCTCACTTCATACTGGATCATTCATCTTTCCGCAGATAAATTCCAGAAGATTTAGGAATTAGGCATCAGTTATTAGTTATCAGTAGAGAGTGGTAATGGGTAATGGG
>NZ_PYCI01000042.1:0-45946 GCF_003015105.1 Chroococcidiopsis sp. CCALA 051
TTACAGAATTTAACTCTAAATAGGGTTGAAGTGAAAAGTAAATACTCATCAGCGGGAAGACTATCACTTTATTCGAGTAAGAAGCATACGCCCTGAGACAGTTTATTGCGATCGCCTGCATATATCTTAGGAGAGGTGTAGTCTTAATTATAATTAGATTATTTTATAAATTACGGCATCATTACCGCTAATACCATAAGTAATTTTAACTAAAAAATTGCGAGTTAGAACGGGATTGAAGTCAGACTCAATCTAAGCAAGAATAAACTGGTAAAATCGTTTCATGTTGGTTTAGTACAACATAGTTGTTGATTTACTTCAACACCAATAGCAAAATTTCTACTAGATTGAGTGCTTGAATATACTCAGTCTAAAAGCGGATGCGATCGGCGATCGCGATTTTAATTAACCCAACGATCAATTTTCAATTCAATAACATTTCAATTCACATCGATCGAACTCTTAACATCACAATGGATCGTCAGTCAAAAAATAAACTGCATACTCTCCATCAAAAACTGAAAAAGTGGTATCGATGGATGCTGCTCTTCGTGCTGTCCCTTAGTATTATCCTGACAGCATGGATAGCGATCGCACAGCAACCAGTTGTCTTGAATACCTTAATTCTTGCACCCGATGTCAAAGATCTGCGAGCAGGAATGTTTCAAGACTTTGAGAAAGAAAATCCAGGAATTCGCATCAACGTCATTGAAGGACCGAATGCGGCTAATTTAGTTGAAGATCTTTACTCTTCAGCTTTTCTCTTAGGTGAATCTCCTTACGACTTAGTACTTTTAGATATTGTTTGGACACCAAAATTTGCGGCGGCTGGGTGGTTGTTAGACTTGCAAAATCGGGTAAGTCCAGAGGAATTAAAAGCATTTACAGTCCAAGATATAGAAGCAGGGAGATACAGAGACGGATTTTATCGTATCCCAATCCGCTCTGACGTTGGTATATTTTATTACCGCGAAGATTTGCTCAAAGCAGCAGGATTAAAACCGCCAGAAACCTTTCAAGATTTAATTCAAACATCCCAAACTTTACAAAAACAAGATAAAGTCGATTGGGGTTATGTCTGGCAAGGACGGCAATATGAAGGGCTGTCAGCAATGTTCGTTGAAGTTCTTGAAGGTTACGGTGGATTCTGGGTAAATTCAGATACACAGGAAGTTGGGCTAGACAAACCAGAGGCAATTCAAGCAGTCCAGTTTCTCCGCAGTACGATTGAAAAAGGTATTTCTCCACCAGGGGTAACAACATACATAGAAGAAGACACTCGCCGCCTATTTCAAAGCGGTCAAGTTGCCTTTTTAAGAAACTGGCCTTATGTCTTACCTTTAGTAAATGAAGAAGGTTCTCAACTCAGAAATCGAGTAGCTATTAAACCAATGGTTCACGCCCCTGGAGAAACAAGCGGTGCTTGTTTAGGAGGCTGGGGTTTTGGTATTTCGAGTAACTCGACTCATAAAGAAGAGGCTTGGAAAGCCCTGCAATACTTCATGAGTCGGGAAGCGCAAAAGCGATTTATCTTAGGGTCGGGATACGTACCCAGCCGGAAGGAATTATTTACCGACCCAGACGTTGTGGCAAAATATCCTTACTTTCCAGAGTTGTTAGAAATTGCCGAAAAAGCAGTTCTGCGTCCGGCAATTCCCCAATACGCGCAAGCTTCTGATATTTTGCAACGTTACCTCAGTGCTGCCCTTTCTAACCGTATGAGTCCCGAACAAGCAATGGAAGCGGCTGCTAACGAAACCCGCACTTTATTAGGTCGAAATCAAGCCTAGAAAAAGTCAAAAGTTAAAAGTCAAAAGTCAAAAATAATAAGTACTAATGACAAATGACGTAGGGCGAAGCCCTTCCCGAAGGGTATGACAAATGACCAATGACCAATGACAAAACTATGAAACTCGATGTCGTACAAAAAAGAGAACAGAAAACTGGATGGATCTTACTCTTACCAGCATTAATTGTCATGTTGGTAGTGTATGCCTATCCAATTTTACGAGCGTTTTGGCTGAGCGTCTTTACTCAAAACTTGGGAACTGAGTTAGAACTAGTGTTTTCTGGTTTGAGTAATTACGGGCGGATGGTTAGCGACGGGCGATTTTGGCAAAGCTTGTGGAATACCACCGTTTTTACAACCGCTTCTGTGTTGTCAGAATTAATTTTAGGTATTGGTGTCGCTTTGGTACTTAACCAAGCCTTTAAAGGACGGGGAATTGTGCGGACAATTACCTTAATTCCTTGGGCTTTGCCAACAGCAGTTATGGGGGTTGCGTGGGCGTGGATTTTTAACGACCAGTATGGTGTAGTTAACGATATATTACGCCGCCTGGGATTAATTGAAACAGGGATTAGTTGGCTGGGAAATCCGACGCTGGCAATGATTGCGGTCATTTTAGCCGACGTGTGGAAGACAACACCATTTATTGCTTTACTGTTGCTGGCTGGGTTGCAGTCGATTCCTGGCGACTTGTACGAAGCGCATTCTTTAGATGGTGCGACTCCGTGGCAGAGTTTTTGGAAGATTACTGTCCCCTTGTTAATGCCGCAAATAATTGTTTCTTTGTTGTTCCGTTTTGCTCAAGCTTTCGCTATCTTCGACTTAATTCAAGTTATGACTGGCGGTGGTCCTGGTGGGGCAACAGAAACGGTTTCAATTTATATCTACAGTACAGTGATGCGTTATTTAGATTTCGGCTACGGTTCGGCGTTGATTGTCGTGACATTTTTGATTTTAGTCATTGCTGTAGCGATCGCATCCTTACTCTTAACCAGAGCGCGGGCTAATGCCGCAGGAGTACGTTAATTATGGCAATTGCACAATCGCGATCGCAAGCCAAAGCCGGGATAAATTGGCGAGCCATTTGGCTACCAATTGCAGTAGCTTTAGTTGTCATATTCTTTCTCGCCCCCGTGCTGTGGCAGGTATTAACTTCCGTAAAAGTTAACGAAGACATCTCAGCCGTTCCTACAGTTTACTTTCCCACTCGCTTCACCTTCGAGCATTACGCATCTCTATTTACCCGTCGTCCATTTGGACTTTACATTTTAAATAGTGCCTTTGTTTCTATTACCTCTACCCTACTGTGTCTAGCTTTTGGCGCACCAGCAGCTTATGTTTTGGCACGGTTGCGATTAGTGGGTAAGGAAGTTATTCTCGCGATCGTCCTAATCGTTACCTTATTTCCCACGGTATTACTATTTCTAGGACTGTTGGAAATCGTTCAAGTAACCAATTTAGCCAACAACTTTTTAGCGCTAATAATTCCATACACGGCGATTAATTTACCCCTAACAATTTTGGTAATGCGCAGTTTTTTCCAACAACTACCTAAAGATTTGGAAGATTCAGCGCGAGTAGATGGATACAACACATTTCAATTACTATGGAAGATTCTATTACCCATGACTCTTCCCGCTTTAGTGACGACAGGAATTCTGACTTTTATTGCTGCTTGGAATGAGTTCATTTTTGCTCTAACATTTATTTCGCGAGAATCCATGAAAACCATACCCGTAGCAACCGCTCAATTGAGTGGGGCTTCGGTATTTGAAATTCCTTACGGACCCATCGCTGCTGCAACCATTTTAGGCACTCTACCTTTAATTCTCCTCGTACTCTTCTTCCAGCGCAAGATCGTTCAAGGTCTGACTGCTGGCGCTGTTAAGGGATGATTAAAAGTCAAAAGTCAAAAGTCAAAAGTCAAAATTAAACACTCGCCACTACTCATTATTCACTTTAAAAAATGGCTAAACTCGAACTTAGAAATTTAAATAAAACTTATGCTCCTAAAGTTGTCCCAGTTAAAGATGTGAGTTTGACTGTGGATGATGGAGAATTTTTGACGTTACTCGGTCCTAGTGGCTGTGGTAAGTCTACAGTGTTGCGGATGATTGCAGGGTTAGATGCCCCAACTCGCGGACGCATCTTTTTGGGTGGGGAAGATATCACCTCCAAACGACCAGGCGATCGCAATATGGCGATGGTGTTTCAAAGCTATGCTCTCTACCCGCACATGACGGTAAGCGAAAACCTCGCTTCTGGACTGAAGCTGAAAAAAGTTTCTCGCGCCGACATCGAACAACGGGTAGCGGAAGTTAGCAGACTATTGGGACTGGATGAGTTAATGAACCGCAAACCAGGACAGCTATCTGGCGGACAAAGACAACGGGTAGCTGTCGGTCGGGCGCTGGTACGTCAAGCTCAGGTATTCTTGTTAGACGAACCCCTAAGTAACCTCGATGCGTTATTGCGGGAACGAGTCCGCGCCGATCTCAAGCGCATATTTGCAGCCCAAAAAGCCCCTGTAGTCTACGTCACCCACGACCAAACTGAAGCAATGACGCTTTCTTCTAAGGTAGCTTTGCTCAATGATGGGTACTTACAGCAACTCGACTCGCCCGATCGCATTTACAATCATCCGGCAAATCGATTTGTAGCAGGATTTGTTGGCAGTCCCCAAATGAATTTGCTTACCCTACCCTGTAAAGGTAGATCGGCAATGCTGGGAGATTTCCAAATTCCCCTACCTGACTTGCCCACCGTACCACCAGAAATTATTTTGGGTATCCGTCCTGAAAACGTTGGCATTGCTCGACCTGGCGATACTAGCTTTGTCCGAGGACGAGTCAATGTAGTAGAAAACTTGGGAATGAACTATTTGGTCAATACGCGGGTCGAAAGTCACAGCGCCCCAACGCAGATTGTGCGGGCGTTGCTACCCACAGACCGTCGCTGGAACGAAGAGGAAGAAATTGCTCTTACCCTACCACCTCAACACCTGCACTGGTTTGATGTTCAATCTGGAGATGCTTTAATTGGGCGGCAGATGGCAGGAGTTTATTCATAATTTGTAAATGTAGAGAGGTTACATGTAACCTCTCTACATTTATGTCATTCTTCGCTGACTAATTTCCTCGCCTTATTTGCCCTTGCTTCAGCATTTGTCATCACTTCGTCCATCTTCTCTTGGATTTCCCCTGGATAGTTTTCTAAGACTTTTGTGGAAAGGGAAATTCTGCCTCTACCTTCATCCAAATCGATAATCACCGCTTTAATTTCCTGCCCAATTTTAAACAAGGCGGGTAAAGAGGCGGTATAATTTTGGCTTACCTGTTTGATATGGAGTAAACCGCTGACTCCATTAAGATCGACAAACACGCCAAAAGGTTGAATGCTGGAAACTTTACCCGTAGCAAGTTGACCAATTTCCAATTGGCTGAAGCTACTGGCGCGAGTCGCTAAGCGATTGGAAAGGACGAGTTTTTTATTGTCGTAATCGACTTCCAGAAAACTAGCTGTCAAGGTTTGACCCTTGAGCAATTCCATGTTTTCTTTTTCAACTAAATGCGATCGCGGAATAAATCCCCTCAAACCCAGCACGTCAACTGTCACGCCACCCTTATTTGCTCCTGTCACTCGTACCTGCACTGTCTGGCGATTCTCTTGCATCTGCTCGATGCGCTCCCAAATGTGCTGAATTTCTAACTGACGACGCGATAAAGTGACCTGTCCATCTGCATCTTGGTCGCGGATAATCAGAAACTCTAGTTCCTCTTGCAAAGGTAGTACGGTAGACAAATCCGTAACCTGTTGTAGGGAAGCTTGATCTGCTGGGAGGAAAGCAGCGGATTTACCACCAATATCGACATAAGCGCCGTTGCTGTCGTATTGAAAAACTTTACCGCGTACTGTTTGCCCTTTCTGGAACTGATAGTCATGTTGTTCCAGTGCTTTAGCAAAATCCTCCATCGAGAACGATGAGCTAGATACAGATGGGGTCGAATCAGATTTCATAGGAATACAAAAAGGGAGTCGAGAGTGGGAGGACAAGGGAGACAAGGGGGACAAGGGAGACAAGGGAGTAATTAAGATTTGTATTCTTCTGACTCCTAACTCCTGACTTCTGACTCCTCACAAAGTTTCAAACAGTTGTTTCACTTGCTCCCAGGCATCAATGCTGGCTTCTGGATTATAGCTTGCGCGGCGATCGCAGAAGAAGCCGTGACCTGCTCCATGATAGCGAAAGATTTTATGAGATATGTGGTATTTCGTCAGCTCGGCTTCAATTTGGTTTATATGCTCGGTAGGAATACTCCCATCCTCCAAGCCAAAAAAAGCATAAATTGTGCCGGAAATCTCGGAGGTGCGAGTTAGGGTAGGAGAACCACCATCAGGAGTACGGGTAGGAATGCCAGCACCATAAAAAGCCGCAGTCGCTTTAATATCTGGTAAAGTGGCAGCTAGATATGCGACGTGACCCCCAAAACAAAAGCCGATGCAACCGATCGCATCTGGTTTAACTTGGGGTAAAGCTTTCAAGTAGGCGATCGCGGCTTGAATATCGCTCAACAGTTCTGACGCTTTGGTTTGCTCCCAAGCATATTTTCTCCCCACCTCCAATTCTTCTGGAGTATAACCAGTCTCAAAACCTGGTGCGAGGCGTTGAAATAACGCGGGAGCGATCGCCACGTATCCCAGTTTAGCGATTCTCTCCGTCACATCCCGTATGTGAGAGTTGACCCCAAATACTTCCTGCAACACCACAATCCCAGGATACGTCCCATCTACTGTTGGTGCTGCTAGATAAGCATCAATATCCAAATCTCCAGTTGAAATTTTGACGTGATTTGTCTGAATTTCTTTATCTGTCATGATGGTATAGATTCAGTTGTCAGTTATCAGTTATCAGTTATCAGTGACCAGAGAGAATTCATCACTTACCAACTACCAATTACCCATTACCCATTACCCATTACCAACAACCAATAACCAATAACTAAAAAAAATGGTTCAATTTCACATTCAGCCAGATAGCGATATTCCTGCTTCTACTCAACTTTACAATCAAATTCTTTATGCGATCGCCTCTAGGCAGTTTCCACCTGGACAGCGTTTACCCAGTACGAGAGCATTAGCAATCCAGACTGGTTTGCATCGCAACACTATTAGTAAAGTTTATCGTCAGCTGGAGGAAGATGGTTTAGTCGAAAGTTTGGCAGGTTCGGGCATCTACGTCCGCGCTCAAGCTCATAATAGCAGCCCCCGCTCGTCTTCCCCCGTGATAGAAAAGTATCCCGCAGCAGAAAAGATTGTCCGACGCAGTTTAGAGGAATTACTCAAGTTAGGCTGTTCGCTCAACGAAGCACGGGAAGTATTTATCGCTGAAATTGATTGGCGATTGCGCAGTAGCGCTCAAGTCTTGGTGACGGTTCCAAGTGATGATATCGGCGTGGGTAAGCTGATGGTGGATGAATTGCAAAAAGCATTAGGTGTAAGTGTTCAGCTAGTTCCGATTGAGGAATTAGCAGCAATTCTAGAACAAACACCTTCTGGTACGGTGGTGACGAGCCGCTATTTTATTGGTGTTGCAGAAGCGATCGCCTCACCTAAAGGAGTGCGCGTCATCCCTGTAGATGTCTACGATTACAGTCAAGAAATTCAAACTTTGAAAAAATTACCTAAAGGTAATTGTGTGGGGATTGTCAGCCTCAGCTCTGGTTTGTTAAGAGGTGCGGAAGTGATTATTTATAGCCTGCGAGGGAGCGAATTGTTAGTACGGACAGCTCAGCCAGGAGATAGCTATAAGCTTAATGGCATTGTCAAAAGCGCCCACTTAATTATTAGCGATCGCGCCAGTTATGCTGCTGTTAGAGCCGCCGTTCAAGCTGCGAGAGAAAACATTATTCGCCCACCCCAACTTGTTTGTTGCGAAAATTATATTGCCACTGACTCAATTGATTCTCTCAAACGCGAGTTAGGGATTGATTAAGAAATGGTTGATGGTTGATGGTTGTTAGTTGCTATCCCCGAGCGGCAATAACTGTTTAAACTTAAATCATTTATACTTAAAATATTAGATTAATACTCAGCATTTAGTAAATAAAATGACTGTAGACATTCATCCTTCCACTGGTTTGAAAGAAGCTATCGAGCAGCGCCGTGCAGCTAGAGCGTTTCGTTCCAATCCAATTCCCGAAGCAATTCTAGAAGCAATTTTTCAGATAGGATTACGCGCTCCCTCTGGCTTTAATCTCCAGCCTTGGCGATTTATCGTCGTGCGAGAACAACAAAATCGCGACAAACTGAAAGCTTGTGCCTTCAATCAGCGTCAAGTAGGGGAAGCCCCAGTCGTACTAATTTGCTGTGGCGATCGCGCCAGTGCGGAAATGGAAAATATTGAAGCCGTCATCGCCTTGGGTTCTGAAGTGGGGGCGATGAACGATGACTACGCAAATTACATGCGATCGCAAATTCCACCTTTCTTTGAAAACCATCCTAGTTTCGAGTCGATGGAAGCGTGGACAAACCCCCACACCATGCTAGCTGTCGCCCATCTAATGTTAGTTGCTAAAAGCTTTGGTGTTGATAGTTGCCCGATGGAAGGCTTTTCTACAGCACAAGTCAAGGAAGCCTTTCATATTCCACCCCATGTCGATGTTTGCTGTTTAGTCGCCCTCGGCTACGCCGCCGAACCCTTCAAACAATACGGCGGGCGTTTCAAAAGCGATCGCGTTTGCTTCAGCGAAACTTACGGCGATCCTTTTTTAGGATAAAGGTAGGGGCGCACAGCTGTGCGCCCCTACCCGTCCTGCCTTCTGCCTGTTTTACACAGACACAGGAAGCGCCAAAAATTCCCGTACTTGCTGAAGGTAACTCTGAGGATCTTCCAGCATGGGAAAGTGAGCCGTATTGGGGATCGTCACAAACTCCACGCGATCGCTCAATGCAGCTGCCTGTTTCCCCATCGCCGCTGGAATAATCTTGTCATACTCCCCAGAAATTAATAACGTCGGCACTTTCAGACGGGTAAACTCCTGGGGCATCACTTCTGCTGCTGTCTTGCTGACGGAAGTAAAAATCGTTCCCAAAGCTGCTTCGTAATCCGCTACCAAAAAATCTTCTAGAAAAGCTTGGCGTTCGGTAGCAGGAATCGAACGATGCAGAAACCGCGCCATAAACATGCGATCGACAAATGGTATTTTCTTCAACCACTGGGGACGAAACTTGACAACGTAACCGCCAAATTTATGAAAGGCAGCAAAAGCCTTCTCGTCATACTCAAAGATGCCGCTACAAGTAAGAATCGCTTTTTCTACCCGTGCTGGATAGCGATTGAGAAAAAATGTTGCTACCGACGCTCCCATCGAATGAGCGTTAAGGTATACCCGAGGTAATTTCAGCCGATCCAGCAATCCTGCAAGATCTTCGGCGTACTCTTCTAGCTCGTAGCTTAACTCAGCGATCGCCTCAGCTTGTGCTTGCGGTGACTCTGCCTCAGCTACATCAACGTTAGCAGCAGATAGGGCAGGTTTCCCGCGCGATCGCCCAAATCCCCGCATGTCATATAACAAGCAATCGAACTGTTCTGAAAGTGCTTGTGCCGTACTGCGCCAATAACGAGCTGAACCAGCCCAGCCATGCAGAAATACCATTACAGGCTTATCTTGTTTGGCTTCCGGTGTCCGAATCCACTCGTAGTAATGCTCAACGCCACGAACTGAAATATAAGGCATCTATAATTTTTGTCCTTTGTCATTTGTCATTTGTCATTTGTTAGCAACTTGAGGCAAATGACAAATGACGGTTGACCAACGACCATCAAGCCGATTCCGGTTTGGGCAAGGAAGACGGATGCAGCAGCAGTTCGGCGGTAGAGCGTTTCTCTACCATTTCCCGCGTCACCGCACAACGAGTTAGATCTTTGCGCGATGGCAACTCGTACATCAACTCCAACATGAGTTCTTCTACAATTCCTCGCAGCGCCCGCGCCCCAGTCTTGCGACGATAGGCTTCTTGAGCGATCGCCCGCAGGGCTTCAGGTTTGAACTCTAGTTGGACGTTATCCATCTTCAGCAGTTTTTGATACTGCTTGACTAACGCGCTCTTAGGCTGAGTCAGAATTGCCACTAACGCTTCTTCATCCAATGGTTCGACCACAGCTACCATTGGCACGCGCCCGATAAATTCGGGAATCATGCCAAATTTTACCAGATCGTCTGGCTCTAAGTGGACGAGAATATCTGCCGTCCGCTTTTCTCGCGATAGCCCTTCTCCTGGCTGAATGAAACCTATTGACTTTTTGCCAATTCTCTGCTCTACAACTTTTTCTAACCCGACAAAAGCCCCACCGCAGATAAATAGAATGTTGCTAGTATCGATTTGGATGCAGTCCTGGTAAGGATGTTTTCTCCCCCCTTGGGGTGGAACGTTTGCCACCGTGCCTTCCAGCATTTTTAGCAGCGCTTGTTGTACGCCCTCTCCCGAAACGTCCCTGGTAATTGAGGGGTTCTCACTCTTGCGGGCAATTTTATCGATCTCGTCGATGTAGATAATGCCTCTTTGGGCTTCCTCTACATCTAAATCAGCAACTTGCAATAATCTGAGTAAGATGTTTTCTACATCCTCGCCAACGTAACCCGCCTCTGTAAGCGTTGTGGCATCGGCAACCGCAAAGGGTACGTCAAGAATCTGCGCTAAAGTTTGCGCCAGTAGAGTTTTGCCGCAACCAGTCGGACCAATTAACAAAATATTAGATTTTTGTAACTCTACGATATCTTCTGCACCAGCTTTGCCGCTACTATTTTTCGACTGCACTAAGCTCAGGCGTTTGTAGTGGTTGTAAACTGCTACCGATAAAACTTTTTTCGCCTCATCTTGACCGATAACGTGTTCGTCGAGATGTGCTTTAATCTCGCGGGGTTTGGGAATTTGGTTGAGCGAGATCCCCCCAGTTCGACTGCGCCGCTTTGGTGGTGGTTCTGGACGAGGCTGTTGGGGTGCAGCAGCAGTTGAGTCTAATAACTCCTCATCCAGAATTTCATTGCACAAATCTACACATTCATCGCAGATGTAGACTCCCGGTCCGGCAATCAATTTCCGTACCTGCTCTTGCGATTTGCCGCAAAATGAACACTTTAAATGGGAGTCGTACTTAGACATAAGAAGCCTCTTACTTCACTGATGTGACTGCTTCGCCCGCTTTGGGGAGATTTTGCTTAGAGATCGTTTGGTCGATCAACCCGTAATCTTTTGCCTCTGCTGCCGACATGAAAAAGTCGCGTTCCGTATCGGCTTCGATTCTCTCCAAGGGTTTACCTGTGTGGTAGGCGAGGATTTCATTTAATCGCCGCTTGTGGTAGAGGATCTCTTTGGCTTGGATCTCAATGTCAACTGCTTGTCCTTGAGCGCCACCGAGGGGTTGATGGATCATGATTCGCGCGCTGGGTAGAGACATCCGTTTTCCGGCTGCTCCGGCTGCGAGCAAAAACGCTCCCATACTAGCTGCTAATCCAAAACAAATAGTAGCAACATCAGAGCGAATCTGCTGCATTGTGTCATAAATCGCCATACCAGCCGTAACAGAGCCGCCTGGAGAATTAATGTAAAGATGGATATCTTTTTCTGGGTCTTCAGCTTCTAAGAATAACAACTGAGCCACGATCGAATCAGCAACAGCATCATCGACTGG
Organism: Chroococcidiopsis sp. CCALA 051; assembly: GCF_003015105.1. Classification (NCBI taxonomy): domain Bacteria; kingdom Bacillati; phylum Cyanobacteriota; class Cyanophyceae; order Chroococcidiopsidales; family Chroococcidiopsidaceae; genus Chroococcidiopsis; species Chroococcidiopsis sp. CCALA 051. Next base: position 11,481 of record NZ_PYCI01000042.1, read on the forward strand.
AGTGCCCAAAAAAACAATCCGCTCTCTGAGCAATCTAGAGTAAATATCAAAGGCACGTTCTCCCATGCCTGATTGCTCCACTACCATTGGCACGATGTTGCTAGGAGCCATCATAGAGTTTAGCTCTAGATGTTTGTGGCTGCTAATGAGTGGATAGTATGAGGACTGAGATACAAGCATAGATAATTGTTCCAGAAGTAGAGCCAGATGCAGTGGATTTAACTGGCGCTGAAGGCGATCGCACTTTTCACCAGTGGCTTTGCTATCTGTTGACTATTATGCCTCATGAACTAGGGGTTAGGAGTAAGGGGTAAGGGGTAAGGGAAAAGTTAAAAATCAAAAGTCAAAAGTCAAAATTTTCTTACATTCCACTCCCGACTACGCGGCTCCGATGCGGAGGATACCTCCGCCTCCACCCGCTTCCCGACTCCCGACTCCCCAATCACTCAGCTTCAGTTGCTTCTACTGTTATAGTCGCTTCTGACGCTTCTGGCTGGGTCGATTCTTCTATAATTTCCGCATCATCAATTTCATCCTCTTCATCGTCCTGTAAAGAGCCTTCTGGTACGAGTTCGATCGCGGAATGTTCTTCTAGCCAAACAAAAATCTTGTCTGTTAGCAGTTCTTCTTGGACGACTTCTTTGAGCCTGTCTCGATCGATATCTTGACCGGAGTATTCAGCCATTAGCTCTTTGACCCGTGCTTCCACGGCAGCTGGCTCGACTTCAATCGATTCTTTTTTCGCGACTTCCTGTAGAGCTAGCGATCGCTTCAATCGATCGATCGCTTCTGGACGCGATCGCTGTCTTAGCTGCGGCACTGTATCTTTAGTAAACAGTTTCTTGACATCAATTCCTTGTCTTTGGAGCTGCATCGCCGTTTGCGTCAACACCGAATCGACTTCTTGCTCGATCATCGTCTCCGGTAAATCGGCTTCTAGATGCTCGATCAGATCGTCCAACAATGCCTGTTGCTTATTTGTCTTAGTTTTCTTTTCTGCTTCTTCGCGAAACCGAGTTTCTAGCGTCGAGCGCAGTTCTGCTAAAGTCTCAAATTCACTAATTTCTTGAGCAAAATCGTCATTCAGCTCCGGCAACTCTTTCTCTTTTAACTCTTTCACGGTTACCGTAAACTTTGCTGGCTTGCCTGCTATTTCTTGCTGAGGATATCCTTCGGGAAACTGCGCCGATATTTCCTTTGTTTCCCCTGGACTCATACCGACAATGCCATCTACAAAGCCTTCAATAAATCTTCCTGGTGATAGCTCTGTTTCAAAATCCGTGGCTGAGGCTCCTTCGATCTCCTGTGGTTCTTCGCCTTCTGCCTCCGGTACGAGATAGCCCTTGAAGTCTATAATGACTACATCTCCCATTTGCGCCGCCCGCCCTTCTACAGGAATTAAGGTAGCTCGTTCCTGACGATTTTCTTCTAAAACTTTTTCTACCTTTTCTGGGTCATACTTGACTTCTTCTGCCTTAACTTGTAAGCCGCTGTACTGCTTCAGCTCAATTTCCGGCAGTACATCCACCGCAGCGGAGAATGTCAAGGGTTTTCCTGGCTCGAACGCACCAATTAAATCCTCAAAAGAGGAACGCAACTGAGGTTGACCGATCGCTTCTATTTCTGCTTGCTTAATGGCTTCCGTAATGCCACTTTGAATTAACTCTTCTAACGCTGCTGCCTTGATCCGCGTTGTCCCTAGCCGTTGCAATAAGATTTGGCGCGGCACTTTACCTTTACGGAACCCAGGAATGTTGGCGGCGCGGGTGAAGTTTTGAATTACCTGCTCGTAACTCTGTTGAGACTTGTCGGCGGGAATTTCTATTTCCAGACCAATTTGACTGGCGGGAAGCTTTTCCTGGGTGACTTTCATTTTGATAGAGGATATGTAACTGATTGTTTTTTACCTGCTGAAGTACCACACTAGCACTAGTCCTACTCCGATCGCCTAATGCCATAAATTAGCGGCTGTGACCGACATTGCTTGCCTTGAGGGAGGACGACTTCTAAAGCGTTTTAGCTTTTCTGTTTGCTTGGCTCTCGACTTGCTCGGACAAATAACTGCTTTGAGGTCTAGTTGCTAGACGTAACTAGTCATCTATAGACTATACTGCTGGAACACCTGTTATGAACTGAATGCATTCTCCTCAATTTTCTGATAATATGCCAGCTTATATGTGATGATAATTGTTAAAATCATTGGAACTTTTTGCGACCATCCGCCCCAAGTCGCCAGCGATCGGCGAAAGCCGAAGGTTAACTGAATTGTTAAAATTACTTAAGTAGGGAGATAGAAAACGGCAGACAAGAGGCAGAATAGTGAATCCTTAAATCTATAGATAGACTTTTTATCTTTTTCGTTCTAACAACACAATTATTCAGTTCATCATCATTGAATCCAAACGCTAATGGGTCGCGATCGCCAAGGCGAATTTGAATTTTTTAAAACTTTAAAGTATAACCCCAAACTTTTAAAAAAACTCGTTTCAGTTTATTGCAATATTAGGAGGCAGAAATTTTGAGCAAATCCTATTCAGTTGCCATCTTGGGGGCAACGGGAGCTGTTGGGACAGAATTACTAAGTTTACTAGAAGAACGCCACTTTCCTGTCGCCCAATTGCGGCTACTCGCATCGCCTCGTAGTGCTGGTACGATCGTGACATTTGCAGGAGAAAATATTCCGGTAGAGCCAGTAAGCGATCGCTCCTTCGACAACATAGATATTGTCCTAGCTTCAGCTGGTGGTTCCACTTCTAAGGCATACGCTACCAAAGCCGTAGCAGCAGGGGCTGTTTTTATCGACAACTCCAGCGCCTTTCGGATGCACCCAGACGTTCCCCTCGTCGTTCCAGAAGTAAATCCCCAAGCAGCAGCTACCCATAAAGGGATTATTGCCAATCCCAACTGCACCACTATTTTGATGAACGTTGCTGTTTATCCCCTCCATCAAGTCAGTCCAGTAAAACGGATTGTTGCCGCGACCTATCAATCAGCTAGCGGTGCTGGTGCTAGGGCAATGGAAGAAGTTAAAGCTCAAGCTCAAGCGATTTTAGCAGGCAACACCCCCATAACTGAGGTCTTTCCTTACCCTCTGGCGTTTAATCTCTTCCCTCACAACACTCCGCTCAATGACCAAGGGTACTGTGAGGAAGAAATGAAAATGGTGAACGAAACCCGCAAGATTTTTGCCGAACCTCAGTTGCAAATTACGGCAACCTGCGTGCGGGTTCCCGTACTCAGAGCGCATTCAGAAGCGATTAATCTAGAATTCGAGCAGTCTTTAAGCGTCGCCGAAGCAAAGGAAATTTTGTCACAAGCTCCTGGCGTGCGTGTAGTCGAAGACTTCGCTGCTAACTATTTTCCCATGCCCATTGATGCCTCCGGTCGCGATGAAGTACTCGTAGGTCGCATTCGCCAAGACATTTCCCATCCCCGAGGCTTAGAACTATGGCTGTGTGGCGACCAAATCCGTAAAGGTGCGGCATTGAATGCCGTGCAAATTGCCGAATTATTGGTAGCCAAAAACTTACTTCAGCCCTCCGAAGTAGCAGCAGTGTAGGCAGGTTGAGTGCAAGCAGATTTTTTACAGTTCTTACAGCTGAGCGCTTTGGCAAAGAATGCCGACAGCTAAAAATTAGGAGTCAAGCGTGGTAGATTTTGGCAGAGTGGTGACCGCAATGGTCACGCCATTTCAAGCAGACGGTAGCGTAAATTATGCAGTTGCGGAGCAACTAGCAGCGCATTTGGTGACACAAGGAAGTGACACTTTGGTGGTTTGTGGTACGACAGGAGAGTCTCCCACTTTGAGTTGGGACGAGGAGTACCAGCTATTCCAAGTCGTAATTAAAGCTGTTGCAGGTAAGGCGCTAGTCATTGCGGGAACGGGTTCTAATTCTACTCAAGAAGCGATCGCGGCTACCCAAAAAGCAGCTAAAATAGGAGTACATGGTTCTTTACAAGTAGTCCCCTACTATAATAAGCCTCCACAAGCAGGGTTATTTAGCCATTTTCAGGCGATCGCACAAGCATGTCCCGATCTGCCAATGGTGTTATATAATATTCCCGGTCGCACGGGTCAAAATCTCTTGCCGCAAACAGTGGCTCGGTTGTCAGCAATAGATAACATTGTCGGAATTAAAGAAGCGACGGGTAGCCTCGACCAAGCTAGTGAAATTAGTCGCATGACACCGCCAGAATTTAAAATCTACTCTGGTGACGATTCCCTCACATTACCTTTATTGGCGATCGGTGGATATGGTGTCATTAGCGTGGCAAGTCATTTAGTTGGCAAGCAGCTACAACAAATGATTCAAGCCTTTGCCGCAGGACAAGTTCAAACGGCAACTCAAATTCACCTCCAACTACTCCCTCTATTCAAAAGTCTGTTCCTGTCAACAAATCCCATTCCCGTAAAAGCAGCCCTCAGACTTCAAGGCTGGGATGTAGGTTCAACTCGTCTACCGTTAGAAGACGACCAAAATGGATTAGCACAGAAACTCAAGCTAGTACTAGCAGAGTTAAACCTGATATAGGTATAGAGCTTTCAGACAACTGAATAATTCGTGCAAGATACTTCCAAGTCGTTATCGCGATCGCTCGGATTGAAAATAATTGCCCCTATTGACAACTCTTATCTATCGCAAAACCACCTGACTTTGTTTTATCTAACTCAAACAACAAACGTGAATCTAAAAAAACAACTGTAAATTAAGGATACAAATGAGTAACAACGGAACGACAGCCGCCGTCAAAATTATTCCCCTTGGCGGTTTGCACGAAATTGGCAAAAACACTTGCGTTTTTGAATACAACGATGAAATTTTTCTCCTCGATGCAGGGTTGGCATTTCCTACAGATGAAATGCATGGCGTAAACATCGTTCTACCAGATGTTACGTACTTACGCGAAAATCGGCATAAGATTAAGGGCATGATCGTCACCCACGGTCATGAAGATCATATTGGTGGCATCGCCTTTCATTTAAAGCAATTTGATATTCCGGTTATTTACGGTCCCCGCTTGGCGATGGCAATGCTAGAGGGGAAACTAGAAGAAGCAGGAGTCCGCGATCGCACGGAGTTAAGATCGGTACGTCCCCGCGAACTCGTCCGTATTGGTTCCTCTTTTATTGTTGAATTTATCCGCAACACCCACTCAATCGCTGATAGCTTCACCGTCGCCATTCACACCCCCCTCGGCGTAATTATCCACACGGGGGATTTTAAATTCGACCATACTCCAGTTGATGGCGAACATTACGACATCCAACGGCTGGCAGAACATGGAGAAAAAGGTGTATTGTGCTTAATTAGCGACTCCACTAATTCCGAAGTCCCAGGACATACGCCTTCAGAACGATCGGTCTATCCCAACTTAGACCGTATTTTTATGCAAGCTAAGGGCAGAGTCCTCGTCACCACCTTTGCTTCCTCCGTACACCGGATCAACATGATTCTGGAATTGGCGCAAAAACACAATCGTGTCGTCTCAGTCGTCGGGCGATCGATGTTAAACGTAATTGCTCATGCTCGAAATCTAGGCTACATCAAATGTCCAGATAACTTGTTGCAGCCGCTACACGCCATTCGCCAACTTCCTGACGAAAATGTTTTGATTCTAACTACTGGTTCTCAAGGCGAACCGATGTCAGCCATGACAAGAATTTCTCGCGGCGCACATCCCCATCTCAAAATCCGCGAGGGAGATACAGTCGTATTTTCCGCTAACCCGATCCCAGGTAATACGATCGCCGTAGTCAACACGATCGATCGCTTGATGATGCAAGGTGCTAAAGTCATCTACGGTCGGGAACAGGGCATTCACGTTTCTGGACATGGTTGCCAAGAAGACCAAAAACTGATGATTGCCTTAACTCGTCCCAAGTTTTTCTTACCCGTGCATGGCGAACATCGGATGCTAGTGAAGCACTCTCAAACAGCACAAAGCATGGGGATTCCGGCTGAGAATATGGTCATCATCCAAAATGGTGACGTAGTAGGACTATCAACAGAGGAAATTAAGGTAGTCGGGAAAGTGCCAGCGGGGATCGAACTGGTAGATACCTCTGGTTCTGGTATTGTCAGCGGTAAAGTCTTGCAAGAACGCCAGCAAATGGCAGCAGATGGCATTGTTACTATTGCCGTCGCGATCGATTGGAATGGGAAGCTAATGACCAAGCCGGATATTCACTTGCGAGGCGTAGTCACCACGATTAACCGCGATTTGCTGCAAAAGTGGGTACAAGAACAGATCGAGCAAATATTAAGCGATCGCTGGACGGATTTCGGTCGCTCCTTTGACGGACAAGAAGTTGATATTGATTGGACGGGATTGCAGGTACAGCTAGAAAAAGACTTACAACGGGCAATTCGGCGCGAGTTACAATGTCAACCCACTGTCACTCTACTCATGCCTATCCCTGAAGAACCTGTCAAGGCAGCTGACGGTAGAAGACGGCGACGCACTGCTGCTGCACCAGTCGCCTCGTGAATAGCGACCAGCAACCAGTAACCGGTTGTCAGTGACAGATAGGGTTTCTATCTAAATGGCTCAATACGTAAAATCCCTCCGATGCGCCTTCAAAAGGCGATTACGGGGGATTTTATGTTGTCAGCGATTGGTGTAGAAGTCTGATAGCGCTTTTCAATTGGATGCAATATACGTCTGGTAGGGGCGCACAGTTGTGCGCCCCTACCAATGTCATCCACACAATCGAGAATTGCTATGACATGTCACATCACTTATAGAGTGACTAACAACCATCAACTATCAACTATCAACTCTCCATCAACTATAAAGAAAATCTAACGAAATTAGCTTGACAAATCGTCAAACATCGGTAAATATACGGAAGCTGCTTTTAATTATTTCTTTATTATTTTAAAAATTTCCGTATTGTTGCTCATACATCACGCAGGAATTTTAGGCAGAATCAAAGCGATTCCTATTAGAGAGGTAGAACAAAAATTGTGTTTGAAACTACAAAGAATAAATTTGTATTTTTGAATACGAAATTGATGTAGATGTGATTCGTGCATCGCTTGAATGTTTGTTCTACATGCACTTCCAGTCAAATTCGCTAAACTTCACTAAAGTTTTATATAGGTCAAATTTCAGAAAAATCTCTCTAGTAACCTACCAGTTCTGCCAAATCGTTAGTTAACGTGGGGTAGTGATAAATAGGTTCCTGAATTGAGAGAAAATCCTTCAAAAATTTTTAATTGATTTAGGAAACATTATTCCGGTAAAGATCGTTGAGACATTGTATGTGTTCTATAGCAAGCTCAAGTTGCTTCATACAGTACGAGGAGTGAATCATGAATGCTTCCCCATATACATCCCAAGATATTGCCCTAGCCAGTTGGATCTGGATCGACCAAACTCAACAGTCTCCAGAAATACCCATTGCAGCTAGTCCGTTACAGCAACCCAAACAGCGCAAATTAGACTTGTTGTTACCTCTGCGCCGCTGGCTGGATAGCGTCGAAGTTCGCAATCCTCAGTTAGCACATCGTTTATGTCAACTTATTCCTTCCCAGTGTCCGTTTGAACGGGATGTCGTTCTATTCGGTCGCAAGCTGTTCCACATTCCACCAATGTGCAAGCTCAACCCGCTATATGAAGAAGTTGTAGGCTTGCGTTTCCGCGCCTTATGCTACCTAGCCGACGAATGTGGTGAAGACGTAACCCCTTACTGTTAACAGTTATCAGTTAACAGTTATCAGTGAAGAAAGCGAGCAGGGAGCAACTATCAAGTCATAAATCGCTCTTTCGCAAGTCGCCATGAAATTCACGCACTACGACTGATGTGACGATCGCTTGACATGGAGTTATACTGAGGCTGAGCTGCAACAACCTAAAAAGAAGGAGATCGCGGCTATCGGCGCTCAATATAATTACCAAATTATAAGTGTTAAGCGACTATGGGGAGATACTTCTTTCACCAATGGTTGGATCTAGCAGCCAAAGCGACTAAAATTGCTGTTGTTTCATTCAGTTCCCTGGGGCTAGCAAGCAGTTTCTGGCTGGTAATAGAGCATCAAGTACCACAAATTGCCCGCACCCAAACAGTCAATGCTGACGTGACACTCGACCGTCGCCCCGACGAAACCTACGAAGCATTACGCAGTCGGGCTATAACAGCGGCTAGAACAGCAGCAACACAGAATTTAGCAACCAATCGACAAGCTACAGATATCACCGTTACGGTAGTTATCCGCGATCGTGGGCAAATTGCACCTATACTCTCGCTGACAGCAAATCGCACTGAAGGAATTGACCCCGATCCCCGGCAAGGAATTAAATATTTCGACCAAGCGCGATCGCTACTTCGATTTGACGAGCGTGATGTAGCAACAAACGATGCCGATAGCGCACCTCGAAGATCGTTTCCGAATCCAACTCCCTCCTCATCGAGAACGCCAACCAACTCGAATTCTAGCAACACAAGAGGTAGCGGACAAGGAACGTTCTCCCAGCCAGGACGCTTGATTCCATCTACATCGGAACAGCCTACTAACACCACTCCTTTTAGTCAGCCAGGTACGACAAACTCAACTAATACACCTGACGGTCAAACACAACCAGGTACGGGCTTAGTCCCTCAGTCGTTGCCAGACACAACTCCCAATTCCATAACCCCCAATTCATCAAACACGCCGACAAACCAACCAACTGCATTTCCCGATTCATCACCAGATACATCAACCAGTCCGTCTACAACAACTCCTGCTTCATCTTCTGACACGGGTTTGACTCCAGCAGCACCTGCTATTCCTTCGGGAATCACACCCAGTCAACCCCTGACCCCATCAACCTCACCCGTACCAGGAACGAGTTCTACTCCCACGACTTCACCTTTTGGAACCACTACGCCGACGACACAACCTTGAGGTCAGCTATCAGGGAGCAGAGAGCAGAGAGCAGGGAGCAGAGAGGTAGAGGGAGCAACTACCAACTACCAACTACCCATTACCCATTACCACTCAATAAATATTTGGCTTACAATGGAAAGGTTGTGAAAAATTAAGTCTGTGTCGTCATGGCTGTTCCAAAGAAGAAAACATCTAAGTCTAAAAGAGATAAGCGCCGAGCTACTTGGAGAGGAAAAGCTGCAATAGAAGCACAAAAAGCCCTGTCGTTAGGTAAGTCTATTCTCAGCGGACGCTCTAAGTTTGTCTATCCCAATCCTGAAGAAGAGGAAGAAGATACGGAATCATAGGTTGTGGTGCGCTTAGGCATCTATCGCTCGTGGATCTGCCTAGAAGTGTTGTTAGAGATCGGTGAGTTGCGCTAAAGATCTAAGTAAAGGTTTTTAACCTTTGAATGCAACAATAACCTATACGTCTACACCGCATGGTAGGAAAATTTTTTCAGAAACCAGGAGCAGAACAAAGCGATCGCGTCCCTCCTGGTCAATACTTAACCAAGGGGTTTCCCGTACTAACCTATGGCGATACTCCTCGGGTTAATCGAGAACAATGGCAATTTAAGGTTTGGGGTCTGGCACAACCGAAGACTCTGACTTGGGAAGATTTTATGGCGCTACCGCAGCATGATTTTACTGCGGATTTTCATTGCGTCACTCGCTGGTCTAAATTGGATGTCAAATGGACTGGCGTGAAGGTGACAGACTTCATGCAACTGATTGAAATCGATCCTAAAGCTGCTTATGTGATGGAACATTGCTATGGCGGCTACACGACAAATATTCCTTTAGAAGACTTTCTGCGGGAAGAAAACTTTTTTGCCCACACTGTATTTGACGAACCTCTTCCTGCCGAACATGGTGGACCGATGCGGTTAGTCGTACCTCACCTTTATGCTTGGAAAAGCGCCAAGTGGATCAATGGTCTAGAGTTTTTAGAACAAGATGAATTAGGCTTCTGGGAACGGAACGGCTATCATCGTCGAGGCGAACCTTGGGCAGAGGAGCGCTACAGCGGCGGGTTCTAGGTTTCAATGCTAACCAGCTAGAAAAAAACTTGTATATTCTGGTGGGCATTGCCCACCCTAATTCTTTGCATGAGCGTGGCAACAAGCGCCTTGCTGACAAAGCATTTGCTGAAGTAGCAATTGAAGCGAATGTTACTTCAATCGTGCCGTTCTTGGTAGTCATCAGAAGATTTGGGATCTAATTCCCAACGGCGATCGTCGCGGTCTTCTAGAATATCTTGAGTGCGTAAAAAACTGCGATCGTCCATTTCCAGACCAACAGCTGCTTCAATCTCTTCAGTTACATCTTGGTCGGGAGTAGCAACAGTACCACCTACAGCCTCATCTCCTTCTTCTGCTGCTGTTTGCCACGATGCATCGACATCTCCGCCAGTCAATTCTGGACTAGTATTAGTGTATTCTCCTGCTTCTCTACCAGTGTTCGTCCTTGGGTCATCGTGAACGCCAGTACCAAAAGATTCAGTAATTTCTTCGGATAAGTCTTGAATATTTTTATCGTTGCGATCGCCCATAAGTTCAGAGTCATTCAGTTGTTGGTTAATGGTTGTTGGCAACTATTCGCTAGTCACTGATAGCTCCACTCCAAGATAGCGTTTTATATCAAATTGCACCTATTCCCAGAGTTATATCCCCAGAAAAGAACATAATCCATACCCTTTGGAGGAAGAGGATTTGGGGTACGGCTGCATAGGCTTGGTACTGGAGCAAAGAAGTATCGCTGAGTTTAAGGACATACAGAGTGAAGTACGACGAGTTCATCAAACACGTTCAGACAGTAGCACAGATGGATTCCCGTGAAGATGCACAACGGGCGACACAAGCAACTTTAGAAACTATTAGAGAAAGGATTGTCGGTAATGAAGCCAAAGATTTAGCTTCGCAATTACCGCAACAATTAGGCGAATATTTGCGTGGAAGAGAGGGTGAAGACGGTCAGCCTTTCTCAATGGAAGAGTTTATAAAGCGCGTCAGTGCCAAAGAACAAGTAGAGCCAACTGTCGCAGCTAACCACGTTCGGGCTGTATTTGCAGTGTTGCAGAATGCAGTGACACCTGGAGAATTTACCGATTTCAAAGCGAATTTTTCTGAGGATTATATCGACTTATTTGCCACAGGCTCGAATCTAGGAGCATCTGCTGCTTAGTAGCGATCGCTATTTTCAATTCTCAATAAAACCTACAAAGTAGGAGGAATATTATGACACAAGCTAACGGTAATCTCGGTAAAAAAAGAGTCGCCATTCTGATTGAGAATGGTGTGGAAGATGCGGAATTCAAAATTCCTTATCAAGCCTTGAAAATGGCGGGAATTGAAACTGTAGTTCTCGGTTCTCGAACCAACGAAACATATAAAGGTAAGCAAGGTAAAGTTTCGCAATCGGCAGACGGCACGACAACTGAAGCAATGGCATCAGACTTTGATGCCGTGGTTATTCCGGGTGGGATGGCTCCCGACAAAATGCGTGTCAACCCCAACACCGTGCGCTTTGTCCAAGAAGCAATGCAACAAGGAAAATTAGTTGCTGCTGTCTGTCATGGACCACAAGTTTTAATTGAGGGCGATTTGCTGAAAGGCAAGCAAGCTACAGGATTTATTGCCGTGCGCAAGGACATGATCAATGCGGGTGCAAATTATGTTGATGAGCCACTGGTAATTGATGGTAATTTAATCACTTCCCGTCAGCCCGGAGACTTGGCAATCTTCACCACAGCTATCCTCAGCCGTCTAGGTTACGGTGGCAAAGAAGTTGCTTTACCAGATGTGCGAGATGTCAATGCCGAATGGTGGAAACTAGCTGATGCTTGGGGTGGTTCTACTAAAGGAGAAATTGTCAAAGGGCTAAATACTGCTTTAGCTGGTGAAAAGTACGCTCAAGAGGCGTTTGGGCAGTATATAGAGAAAGCATCTGACCCTCAATTTAAGGCATTGTTGCTAGAGATTGTTGCTAATAAGCAGCAACACATCGAGCGGCTAGAAGCACGACTGTCAGCTTTAGGCGAGAAACCATCACTGACGGCAAATGTGGCTGATAAGTATGCCAAAGTGAAAACTGCTTTACAAGGTAGCGACGATCGCGATTTAATGCGACGGGCTTTGGGAGATATTCAGACAGGTGTGGTAGATGCGCACAATCTGTTTGTTCAATTTACAGATCCCGTATCAACAGCCTTATTTAAGCAGATCGAGCAAGATGGAGCCCTGTACGAACGCCATATGGCAGAACTCTATCGCTTGCGTGTAGGAACGACACAGCCTGGGAAGCCGACGACTGGGGCGGCGGTAACTATGTAGGAAGATCCCCCCAACCCCCCTTAAAAAGGGGGGCTAAGAGATCCCGGCAATCTCCACTTTTAAGAGGGGATATCTATTCAGAAAAGGGAGACAGAGAAGGTGGCTTCGACGGTAGAGAATCAGCAAGGACAGGGAGATAGTAACGAGATTGGGCGCTGGGCATCACTGATTGGTGGTGGTGCGATGGTGCTGATGGGGTTACAACAGCGATCGCTACGGGGTGCTTTGTTGGCGATCGCAGGTGGTGGATTGGCATATAAAGCAGCAACGGAAAAGGGTGATATGCAACAAGCATTGGGTTTAAACCAAGCAATTAAGGTAGAAAAGACGGTAACGATAAATAAGCCTGCTGATGAGCTGTATCGTTACTGGCATAATTTTGAATATTTGCCGACATTCATGAAGCACCTTAAATCTGTGACGGTGCAAGATAATAAGCGATCGCATTGGGTAGCAAATGCACCTTTAAATGCAAGTGTTGAATGGGATGCAGAAATCATCGAAGACCGCGAAAACGAATTTATTTCCTGGACTTCGGTAGAAGGGGCAGATGTAGACAATTCTGGTTTTGTCAGATTTAAGCCAGCACCAGGAAATCGCGGTACAGAAGTAAAAGTAGTCATTGAATACGCGCCACCAGGCGGAGTCTTAGCATCGGCGATCGCCAAACTCTTTGGTGAGGAACCGGAACAACAAATTGGTGACGACCTGCGCCGCTTCAAAATGCTCATGGAAGCAGGTGAAATTGCTACCACAGAAGGACAACCAAAAGGCGGTTGATAGTCAACCATCAACCATCAGCTATCAACCAACAACCAACAACTAAAAGTGAGTATGAAAGCAGTTTGCTGGCACGGCGCAAATGATGTGCGGGTGGAATCCGTACCCGATCCGAAAATTCTTAATCCTCGCGATGTGATTTTAAAGATTACCTCTACTGCAATTTGCGGTTCTGACTTGCACATTTACGGCGGCTACATTCCTACCGTGCAACCAGGTGACATTATCGGTCACGAATTTATGGGGGAAGTGGTCGAAGTTGGTAGAGGAATTAACAACTTAAAAGTCGGCGATCGCGTCGTCGTTCCTTCTACAATCGGTTGTGGTGGTTGCTACTATTGCCAGCACGATATGTGGTCGCTGTGCGATAACTCTAACCCTAACGGTTGGGTTGAAGAGAAGTTGTTTGGCAATATCACCTCAGCGATTTACGGATACTCCCATGCTTTCGGTGGATATGCTGGGGCGCAAGCAGAGTATGTCCGCGTCCCATTTGCCGATGTAGATGTGGTCAAAGTCCCTAAGGACATACCAGACGAAAAGTTACTATTTATCTCTGATGCCATTCCTACAGGTTACATGGGAGCTGAGTTATGTGACATTCAACCTGGGGATACAGTAGCAGTGTGGGGCTGCGGTGCAGTCGGGCAATTTGCCATGATTAGCGCCTACATGATGGGTGCAGAAAAAGTGATTGCGATCGATCGCTTCCCCGAACGCTTGGAATTAGCCAAAAATTTCGCTAAAGCAGAAGTAATTAACTATGAAGAAGTAGATGCAGGCGAAGCTTTGAGAGAAATGACGGGGGGTATGGGTCCCGACGCTTGTATTGATGCTGTAGGCTTGGAAGCGCACGGAGTTGGCTTTGAAGACTTTTACGACCAGACTAAGCAGAAATTAAAGCTAGAAACCGACCGTCCGCATGTTTTGCGACAAATGATTCTATCTTGTCGTAAAGGTGGAACTCTTTCAATTATGGGTGTCTACGGTGGCTTTGTAGATAAGATGCCTTTTGGTGCAGCTTTCAATAAAGCTTTAACTTTCAGAATGGGACAAATGCACGGACAAAAATATATGCATTTGTTGCTCAAGATGATTCTGGAAGAGAAATTCGATCCCTCCCGCGTGGTCACGCATCAATTACCGCTAGAACAAGCTGCCCACGGCTACGACATTTTCCAACAAAAGAAAGACAACTGTATCAAAGTTGTACTGAAACCGTAGATGGGTAATTGGTAATGGGTAATTGGTAATTATAATTAACACTTGAAAAGTAAAAGTAGAGGATGACAATGAAGAAATTAATTTCCCTTTTTCGTCAGGTAACAATTGTTTTTTTGGTAGGGCTGACTGTTTCCATACTGCAATTTGGCTATAACAGTAATTTGTCTGCTAGAGCTGAAACAGTAACACCTGAAGCTAGAGCATATCAAGCAAAGCAGCCTGGAACTGAAATGAATCGAGGAAATCCGCTTGAAAAGGCTAAGGAAAGCCTCAAAGAAACTGCTGAAAATGTTCGAGAAAAGCTCAATTTAGATGAGCCACTCGATCCTGGTACGAAAGAAGTTTTGAATTCCGCTCAAAAAAACGTGGAAAAAACAGTTAAGCCCGTCACTGGAAAAGAGCAAGGTTCTTATCAGCAAAATATGAATTAAGTCGTAAGTCGTAAGTTGTAAGTAAGAAACGTATTACCAATTGACTTACGACGAATGACAAAGGACAAACAAAAAACTACTTCCTACTCACTAATTAATTATGAAAGCAGTTTGCTGGCACGGGGAAAAGAATGTCAAGGTAGATACAGTCCCCGATCCTAAAATTGCAAATCCCCGCGATGCAATTGTCAAAATTACGTCAACAGCAATCTGCGGTTCGGATTTGCACCTTTATAATGGCTTTATCCCCACTATGGAGAAAGGGGATATCCTCGGTCACGAATTTATGGGAGAAGTGGTTGAGGTTGGGAGTGCGGTTAAGAATGTAAAAGTAGGCGATCGCGTCGTCGTTCCTTTTACAATTTCTTGCGGAAACTGCTTTTTCTGCAATCGCGATCTGTGGTCGTTGTGCGATAATTCTAACCCCAACGGTTGGATGGCAGAGAAACTGATGGGACATTCACCAGCTGGTCTATTTGGCTACTCTCATATCTTCGGCGGTTATGCTGGCGGACAAGCGGAGTACGCGCGAGTCCCATTTGCCGATGTCGGGTTATTTAAGATTCCTGATGGGCTGACAGACGAGCAAGTATTATTCTTAACCGATATCTTTCCCACTGGCTACATGGCAGCAGAGAATTGTCATATTAAGCCTGGTAATATCGTTGCTGTCTGGGGTTGTGGTCCGGTAGGACAGTTCGCGATTAAGAGTGCGTATCTGCTGGGTGCGGAAAAAGTCATCGCGATCGATCGCATCCCCGAACGCTTGCAAATGGCTAAGGAACAGGGCAAAGCCGACGTACTTAACTACGAAAAAGTGGATGTCGGGGAAGCGTTAAAAGAAATGACTGGCGGGCGCGGCCCCGATGCGGTAATTGATGCCGTAGGACTAGAGGCGCACGGTACTGATTTTATGAACCTGTTCGATAAAGCAAAACAAGTCGTGCGATTGGAAACAGACCGACCTACAGCCTTACGTAATGCGATCGTTGCTTGCGGGAAAGCAGGTCATGTCTCGATCGCAGGGGCGTATGGTGGTTTCCTCGATAAAATCCCAATGGGTGCGGCAATGAACAAAGGTTTGACATTCAAGATGGGACAAACCCACGTCCATCGGTACTTAAAACCACTACTAGAACACATTCAAAACGGTGATATAGATCCGACGTTCATCATCACTCATACTCTTCCCTTAGAACAAGCACCCCACGCCTACGACATCTTCAAGCATAAAAAAGATAATTGTATCAAAGTTGTGTTGAAGCCTTGAAATTGGTAATAGGTAATTGGTCATGAGTAATTGGTAGTTGCGACTTGCCAATTACCAACCAGTAACTACCAAAGAAAAAACTATGTTTTGGCACAGCTTGCGACAAAAATTCTTCTGTCTGCTTTTATCGAGTTTATTGTTTCTTGCTTTTGTTCCTCCGGCTTATGCCTTACCGCAGGAAAAGACTGTGGGCAAGATTGAATCGGTAGCTTCGTTTAACGGTGCTATGCCGACCGGAGTAACAGTGTCTCAAAGGGGGAGAATTTTTGTTAACTTCCCTCGCTGGGGAGACAAAGTAGATTATACGGTAGCGGAGATAGTCAGGGGTAAAGTCGTAGCTTATCCCAACGCCAAATTCAATCGCCCTCAAAAAGACCAATCGAAGTCACTCGTTTCTGTTCAAAGTGTGGTTGTCGATCCTTTAGACCGTTTGTGGATCTTGGATACTGGCAGCATTCAGTTTGCACCTACTTCTTATGGGGGACCGAAATTAATCGGGATAAATCTGAAACAAAATCGAATTTTTAAGACTATCTTGTTTCCCCAAGATGTAGCGCTACCGACTACCTATTTGAACGATATCCGCTTCGATTTACGGCGCGGTAAAGCAGGGATGGCTTTTATTACCGATTCTTCCGGTAACGGTGCTAATGCCATTATTGTTGTCGATTTAGATTCTGGTAAAAGTTGGCGGCGGCTGAACGACCATCCTTCTACGAAAGCAGAACCGAATTTTCTCCCAGTGGTGGAGGGACAACCGTTGATGAACCGTCCGCCAGACAAGCCACCCAGCCCAATTACAATTGGTGCGGATGGAATTGCAATCAGTGCCGATGGGAAACAGTTATTTTACTGTACTTTAGCTGGAAGAAGGCTATATAGTGTCAGCGTTGATGCTTTAGTCGATGAGAAATTAAGCGACAAAGAAGTAGCAGCGACTGTACAAGATTTGGGCGATAAAGGCGGTGCATCTGATGGCTTAGAGTCGGATGCCCAAAATCGAGTTTATCTAACCAACTACGAGCATAATGCAATTTTGCGGCGATCGCCTGATGGGATGTATGAAACTGTAGTTCACGATCCTCGCGTTTTATGGGCTGATACGCTGTCTGTCGCCAATGACGGCTACCTCTATTTCATTGCCAATCAACTTCACCGTCAGCCCCAGTTCCATCAGAAGAAAGATTTGCGCGAAAAACCATACAGTCTGTTTCGTACCCGCATTAATGCGAAACCAGTGCTGTTGCGATAACAATCTGTAGGGGCGCACAGCTGTGCGCCCCTACTAACAATTACAGGGCAAAAAAATATATGTTGAATGCAGTCAAAAATCTCCTCACGCGCAGGCAAATAATTGGTTCTGGGATGGGAATTTTGGGTGTAGGAATGGCGGGGTTGGTAACGCGGAATTCACCTGCGATCGCCCAGCCTGCTTATAAACCAGCTAAAGAACCACCAATACCCGACGAAAAGAAACTCGGTTGGGCTGTTGTCGGGTTGGGTAAATTTGCTACGCAACAAATTATTCCTTCATTTTCGCAGTGCAAGCAGTCAAAATTAGTGGCGCTTGTGAGTGGCGATCGCGCTAAAGCTGAAAATTATGCGCGGCAATATAATGTCAATCCTAAAAATATTTACAATTACGAAAATTACGATTCCCTTCGGAATAATCCAGAAGTAGACATTATCTATATAGTTCTACCCAACGGTTTACACGCTGAATATACTATCCGTGGCGCACAAGCAGGAAAGCATATTTTATGTGAAAAGCCGATGGCAAATACGGTAGAAGAGTGTCAGGCGATGATTGCTGCTTGTAATCAAGCAAACCGCAAGTTGATGATAGCCTATCGCGCCCAATACGAACCTTTCAACTTAGAGGCGATCGCGATCGCGCAGAAAAAACAACTCGGTCAACTCAAGGCGATCGTCGCCGACCACGGGCGCAACCTCGACCCCAAAGACCCAGCGGATATCTGGCGGATGAATAAGAAACTGGCTGGTGGTGGTTCGCTATTTGATATTGGGATCTACAGCTTACAGGCTGCGCGTTACATTACAGGCGAAGAACCTACAGAAGTCTGTGCTATGACCTACAGCACTCCCAACGATCCTCGCTTCAAGGAAGTGGAGGAGAACGTTAACTTCATTTTGCGTTTCCCTAGCGGCGTGCTAGCCAACTGTACTTCTAGTTATGGCTACTCCAGTACCAAACGCTTTCAGGTATTTGGTAGTAATGGTACGCTCGAACTCGACCCTGCTACAGATTATTATCGGCATCAATTAACTGTAAAACGGGAGAAGGTACAAGAAGAACGCCAGATTCAGGAACAAAATCAATTTGCCTTAGAGATGGATCATCTTTCTGAATCGGTCATGCAAGATCGGCAACCGAAAACTCCTGGTGAAGAAGGCTTACAGGATGTGAGATTGATGTTAGCAATTTACGAAGCAGCACGCACAGGTCGCACGATATCAGTTGACAGTAGAGAGTGACGAGCGACTGGTGACTGGTGACTAGAAAAGATTCCAGCCACTAGCCACTAACCGATCGACTTTGCCAAATATCGAACTGTTAAATTTAAGCTAGAAAAGATTCCAGCCACCAGCCACTAGCCACTTATAACAACCAATTACCAATTAAGGATGATGCGCTAAAGCAGAAATCGAGATGGGATGGAAAAGAGCAGGCAGTGCAATCGCAAATTCTATGGGAGATGAAAATATGAGCGATACCAGTGTTAAAAAGGTAGATTCTAGTAGTTCCCCTCATGGTAAGCAGGGACAGAAGTATTTAGCTTCGGGTAAGTCTCTTTCGATGCGTTTGTGGGAAAACGAACAACCAGCAGAAGCTAAAGCTCCCACGACAAGAGACTATGAAACCGTTGGCTATGTAATTAGCGGTAAGGCAGAGTTACATCTTGAAGGTCAAATGGTATTACTAGAACCTGGAGATTCTTGGGTTGTACCTAAAGGTGCATCTCATACTTATAAAATTTTGGAACCTTTTACTGCTGTCGAAGCTACTAGTCCTCCATCACAGGTTCACGGAAGAGATGAATAAGATTTGTTAGTAAGGAATAAAGCTTTCAGCCGCTATCAAATAGTAGCGGCTGCATTATTTAATAGAGCGTATCTTACAGTAGTCTCAGTTTATTTTCTTGAGTTCGCTGCCGTAAATTCTATTCGATCGCCAGATTGCTGTATCGGCAGATGAATTTTAACACTATCTTTAAAGCATAGCAGTCTTACTTAATATGTGAAATTGAAATTTAGAGTGGATAGCACCCACCCTGCAAGGAAACTTTTTTCGATTAAAAATATTCTAGTTTTCAAAAAAGAATAGAGCAACTAAACCTAAATAATAATACCTATCTCTTTCAGTTGAATTCCGTCATTCTGTCTGTAGGTTGAGGAAAAAAAAGTGAGTCAGTAGTTACCTAGATAGGGTAATGCAACAAAATTCTAGCAACAAAATTTCGCCAGTCAAAATATAGATCGCACTACAACCGATCGCGTCGATCAGTAAAATTTTTTCAGGAGATCTTCATGTTTTATCACAAGAAGCAGCTACAGTATTTCACTCCACCAGCAAAACCCGATGCTGCCTATGCAAAAAAGCTGCAAGAACTAATTGGCGGTTCTTTTGGCGAAATGACCGTGATGATGCAGTACCTATTCCAAGGCTGGAACTGCCGAGGACCCGCTAAGTACCGCGATATGCTGTTAGACATTGGAACTGAGGAAATCGGTCACGTTGAAATGCTAGCAACGATGGTTGCTCATTTGTTGGATAAAGCACCAGTCAATATGCAAGAAGATGGGGCAAAAGATCCAGTCGTTGGTGCGGTCATGGGTGGCGTTCGTCCGCGAGATGTGATTATGGCAGCAGCAATGAATCCTCAACACGCCACTGTTTCGGGTGGGGGGGCAATGCCAGCGGATAGCGTAGGTTTTCCTTGGAACGGACGCTTTATCGTTGCTAGTGGCAACTTGTTGGCAGACTTTCGCTCTAATCTTCACGCCGAATCTCAGGGTCTTCTACAGGCTGTACGGTTGTACGAAATGACAGACGACCCAGGTGTAAGAGACATGCTCAGTTTCAATATTGCCCGCGACACCATGCATCAAAACCAGTGGTTAGCAGCAATTGAAGATCTGAAAAGCGAAGGATTTGAGGAAACAGTTGTTCCCAAGATCGCGTATGAATATGGGAAGAAAGAGAACGCTTATCAGTTCTGGAATCACTCTGAGGGAGAAGAAAGCGCTCAAGGTCGTTGGGCGAAAGGTGCTTCAATCGACGGTAAAGGTCAGTTTGAGTATGTAGCAAATCCGCAGCCAATAGGACCAGAACCAAATCTTCCTCAACCCGATCCAAAACTTCACGGTACGATGAAATCACCTCAAGCTCAACAGATGCAGGAGGGTAGTGTTGTATCTAAGGCAGTCCAGGGTGTAGCTGATGCAGTTGAAGGTACGGCTAATACCATTAATAAAATTACTGGTGGAGACGGACAGTAAGTTAGTGCGAGATAGCAGGGGGACAATGCTTGTAGCATTAGCTCGGGGCATTTTCTCGACTGTATAGCTGCCAATCAAAATAAATTAACATAGCAAAAGACGCGAAATTCCGCGTCTTTTGCTATTTGAGGCATGAATTAGCCTCAGTGAATCGGCGGCTGTTAAAAAATTGTCACAATTGAAGTAATAAGACTGTTGTGGGTTGGAGTTAAATACAAAGGGAGTTGTTGGTGATGCGATCGCATTGCTTAACAACTCAGCTGATGCTAAGTAACTTACCTACGCAGTAGCTTATGACTCATTTTGGCATCCTCTGCCCCGCAGAAACCGGACATCTCAATACAGTGTTACCTTTGGGCTGCGAACTGCAATCGCGGGGTCATGAGGTAAGTTGGATTGGAATACTTGACGGTCAACCTAAAGTATTATCGGCTGGGTTGAATTTTTTAGCGATCGCTGAGTCTGATTGTCCTCAGGGAACGATGGCACGATTATTTGCCGATTTAGGGAAACTGAATGGATTGACAGCACTGCGCCAGACTGGAAATGTACTGAGACAATCGGCGAATTGGCTACTACGAGATGCCCCAGGAGTCATTAAAAAAGCTGGTGTAGAAGCATTAATAATTGACCAAGTGACCGCATCGCCAGGAGGGACTTTAGCGCAATTTCTCGATCTTCCCTATGTGAACGTGTGTAGTGCTTTAGTACTGAACTACGAAGACAGCATTCCCCCATGTTTCAGCACCTGGAGATATAATCCTACAGGATGGGCGCGTTTGCGCAATCGTGCAGGTTATGTTGTGATGAGCCGCGTCACACAGCCGATTCGGCAAGTAGTAAGCGAGTACCGCCAGCAGTGGCAGTTACCGCCTTACTCTAAATCTGACGAACTATACTCAAAACTAGCAATTATTAGCCAGCAACCTGCTCAGTTAGAATATTCCCGTAGTAATCTACCACCTTGGTTTCACTTTACCGGACCTTATCACAGTTCTAGTGGCAGAAAACCTGTTGATTTTCCATTTGAAAAGTTAACCGGAAAACCTTTGATTTATGCTTCGATGGGAACCCTACAAAATCGGTTGCAGTATGTGTTCCGCTACATAGCAGAAGCATGTCATGGATTGGACGCTCAATTAGTAATTTCTCTAGGGGATTCTGCCGAGCCAGAGTCGTTACATAACTTACCTGGAAATCCTTTAATTGTTAAATATGCACCTCAGTTAGATTTGTTGAAAAAAGCGAGTTTAACAATTACTCATGCAGGGTTAAATACAACTTTAGAATCTTTAAGTAACGGCGTACCACTAGTAGCAATTCCAGTGACAAACGACCAACCAGGAGTAGCAGCGCGTATAGCTTGGACTGGAGTAGGGGAATTTGTCCCATTGTCTCGCTTGAGCGTGCCTAATTTAAGCGCAGCAGTCCAAAAAGTCCTGACAGAAAATTCTTACAAACAAAATGCAATAAAACTGCAACAGGCAATTCAAAGATCTGGTGGCGTGACTCGCGCTGCCGACATTATCGAACAAGCTATATCTACAGGTCAACCTGTCCTTGCTGATGTTAGTTAAAATGTAAATCCCATTTAACCAAATTACAATGCGATCGGGAGAAAGTTGATATGACAGTTGCAAGTCTGGTAGAAGAAATCATCAACGGTAAAGGTTATGTTGTGATTCCCGATCTCTTAAGTACAGCAGAAGCAGAATTAGCTCGCTCTGGTTTGCAACAAGAGGTTGTAGACCGTGCAACACCTAAACTTAAGCAACTACTGGGATACGAATTTAAGTCGGCACTCTTCAAAGATATCCAAAAACTTCGCACGCAAAGGTAATACAGACTAGTGCAATATAGCAAAAGAATCTTTACAGTTGAATAATGCGATCGTCTTATTACGCCTAGTCAGCATTATTTTCTTCTACCTTCTGCTTTCTGCCTCCTGCCTTCTTGCACTAAATCATGACTCAAACTGGTAGCAATGCCTGAATTTGTGCTGGCGTGAGTTCCTCAACATTGCCAAAAACGATCGCCGCACCCGCAGATTTGAGAGTTTCCGTATAATTGTGGCAGCGATCGCTGGTAGCTTGAACGTGAGGGGGTAAAATACCCACTCCAATCCATTGACGTTGAGGTTGAAGTGCTGCGGCTTTGATGACGGTATACATATCCGCTACCGTGTCTCCTGCATACAAAACTGGGGTTGTTGCTGGTAGCTGATGCTGGACTTCTAACTGATGCACGACAGCTAGCAATCCTGTCGGATCGGGTTTACCTGGTGCATCTTCCATTGCAATTAAGGCTGGAGATACTACACCAAGACGTTCTAAGACGTATTTCGCCTCGTCGCGAGTCGCACCACTGAAAAAACCCCAAGGAATACCAGCCGCACTCAATTGTTCGAGATACGTAGGTTGCACCAGCAATGTTTCATCGCAAATATAACCCGTCCAGTTTTGCGGGTCTGTACCTTGATAAAGAGATTGAAAATAGGCGACTAGAGTAGGATAGTCTAGATCGAGCTGCGATCGCCCCTTTCCCCTTGTTTCAAAGTGGCGATAAACTAACTCCTGGGATGCTTCCCAATCGTTATTCCAAATTCCTTCCGACTTCAAGCGGTCAATATCAGCCTGGGTGGGACGATAAGCACCTGCCGTAAAATACTCTACAGTATCCGCGATCGCCCGTCGATAGGAAGCGCTCACATCGCGCACGACACCATCAATATCAAACACTGCGATCGCCCTAGTTTGCTGAGTCAAGTTATTGTCTCCCAAGTAGAAAAAGTCAAAAGTCAAAAGTTAAAATGTCGGTGTTTGGTTGAGAGCGGCTTTTTATCTCTCTGTACTGAGTTGACCGAATGTAAGATCCAAGATTCATTTTATTTAGATATTAAGGTATAGTAATAGATTGCACCTATTTGTAGTTTTGCCGAATCGGAACGAGCGGAGGTTGGATTGACAAAGTTTATCTTAAAAGTTTTGTGGTTAGAAGAAAACGTTGCTTTAGCAGTCGATCAGGTCGTGGGCAAAGGCACAAGCCCCTTAACCAAATACTTTTTCTGGCCTCGCAATGATGCTTGGGAGGAATTGAAAAAGGAATTAGAATCAAAAAGCTGGATCACGGAGCAAGAGCGCGTGGAGTTACTCAATAAATCCACGGAAGTAATCAACTACTGGCAAGAGGAAGGCAGGCGGCGACCGCTAGGCGAAGCTCAGTCAAAATTTCCTGAAGTTACTTTTACAGGTAGCGCTTGATCGTAGATATAACCTAATAGCAGTTTTCAATTGGGTAAAATATACATCTGTAGGGGCGCACAGTTGTGCGCCCCTACCTGTATCACGCAGGCAATCGAGAATTGCGATGAAATTTTATAAATATGACTTTTTTGGTTTTGAGCCGGATCGCAACAACCGATCGCGTAAAAGCGTATCAGAGGTAAATCCAAAATCGTAAATCCAAAATCCAAAATTGTTTGGCTCATGCGCGTCCTAGTGATAGAAGATGAACCTGGTATTGCTCAATTCATTCGGCAGGGATTAAACGAAGCTGGTTATGCTGTAGATGTAGCCAGCGACGGTCAAGCGGGACTCGATTATGCCCTCGCAGCCGAGTATGACGTTATCGTACTAGACATCATGCTGCCACAATTGGACGGTTTACAAGTATTGCGCCAAATGCGATCGCGCATCAAAACCCCCGTGTTGCTTTTAACTGCTCGCGATACTGTGGAAGATAGAGTTAAAGGGTTAGATGCAGGCGCAGATGACTATCTATTCAAACCCTTTGCCTTTCCCGAACTGCTGGCGCGTCTGCGTGCCTTATTGCGCCGCCCTCCTTTACAACTAGATACAATACTGCAAGTCGCCGACTTAGAAATGGATGTGGCGAATCGGGAAGTCCGCCGCGCTGGAAAGTCGATCGAGCTTAGCCCCCGCGAGTTTAGCTTACTAGAATATTTGATGCGCCATCCTCGCCAAGTGCTAACTCGTAGCCAAATTACCGAGCGGATTTGGAATTTTGACTTCTATGGAGACTCCAACGTTGTCGATGTTTACATTGGCTATTTGCGGCGCAAGATAGACAACGGTTTCGATCGCCCCCTCCTGCATACGGTGCGCGGTGTCGGCTATCGTCTGAGTGCCGAACAAAGCAATGGTTAGTCTCAAGTGGATCGATCGCATTCCCTTGCGGGTGAAGTTAACTGTCTGGTATGTCCTACTGTTAGGACTGACTCTCAGTGGCTTGACTGGCTATTTATATTTTCGGCTAGAGCGCAAGCTAATTTCTAAAGTAGATACTGCCCTGCAAATTGTTGCTTCTCAGTTTTTAGGTTATTTAGCTGATGAAGATGATTCCCTAGCATTTCAAAACAAGCCAATTCAGCGCAATGCATCGCGGCGTTTGCGCCAAGTGGGGTTTGCAATTCGCTTGATTACTCCAGATGGCAAAGTAGTAGACGGTTTTGGTAGATACCGAGAACTGCCAGCAAAAGTCCCGACCGAGAAAGGATTCGCTACCCGATCGCGCAATGAAGTAGAATGGCGGACGATCGACCAGCCAGTAGTGCGTAACGGTCAAATAGTGGGATGGCTGCAAGTAGCACAGTCCCTAGAGACATTAGAAGAAATTTCCGAAGAACTCCCAATGGAGGTTTTATTCAGTTTACCCTTGGTACTGCTCTTAGCTGCATCGGGAGGGCTATTTCTCTCGAATCGAGCCTTGCGTCCGATTAAAAAGATTAACCGCACCGCACAGGCGATCGCAGCTACAGACGATCTAAATCGGCGCGTCAACTACTGGGGTGCAGCAGATGAAGTGGGACAACTAGCAACCACATTTGACCAAATGTTAGACCGCTTGCAAGCAGCCTTTGAGCGGGAACAGCAATTTACTGCTAATGCTGCTCATGAGTTACGCACGCCTTTAGCTGTAATTAAGGGACGCATCGGTGTCACCCGCACTCGCTTGCGTACCGTTGCTGAATACGATAAAACACTGCAAGACTTAGAACAAGAGGTAGACCGCTTGATTCGCTTGAGTAATGGCTTACTCTTACTTGCCAGGATCGATCGCGGTCAGTTTCCATTTAATTTGCTATCGGTAGATTTAAGCAGTCTACTAGAGGTAATTGTAGAGCAAATACAACCCCTAGCAGAACAGCAGCAGATTGCGATCGCGAATCATCTACCTGCTGAATTACAAGTTCAAGGCGATCCTGATTGTTTAACCAACCTATTTCTCAATTTGCTAGATAATGCTGTTAAATACACCCCAGCAGGAGGAATTATACGTCTGTGGGTCAAAGAGCGAGACAGCGAGGAGAAAATGGTAGAAGTGGCTGTAAGCAACACGGGAGCGAGTATTCCTCCCGAACATTTGCCACATTTATTTGAGCGATTTTACCGCGCCGAGTCTGCACATGGTAGTAAAAATGGCGCTGGGTTAGGGTTAGCGATCGCTTCTGAAATCGTCCGTTTACATGGTGGCGCGATCGTTGTTGAAAGTAACCCTGGACAAGAAACGACTTTCACGGTAAATTTGCCTGCAAGCGACAAATGATAACTAACAACTGAAAATGTGTTTCTCATCAATTTCTTAATTTATCTCGATAATTTGAGGTTATCTTCTTTGATTCATTTAACCTTTATTTGATGACGAGCATGACAACAAACAGACAGAATCGATTGAATCGTCAATTGTGGGGCAAATTTTGGGCGATCGCCAAACCCTACTGGTTTTCCGAACAGAAGTGGAAAGCCAGAGGATTGCTAATTTTATTACTCGTATTGTCATTTGCTGTTAATGCAATTAATGTCAGCATTAGTTTTATTTTTAGAAATATCAACACAGCCTTATCAAATTTTCCTCAAACTAGAGACACATCAACTTTTTGGCGGTTTATTGCTATTTATGCTGGCTTATTAGTTATTGGTACGCCAATTGTTGTCATATTTGCTTATCTTCGAGATAAATTAGGGCTGTACTGGCGGGAATGGTTAACCAATCGTTTTCTGAATAAATATTTGCAAAATCGTGCTTATTATCTTCTCAATTTTAATGAAGAAATTGATAACCCAGACCAACGAATTTCCGAAGACGTTAGAGCATTTACTCGCACTAGTCTAACTTTTCTATTGTTGATTCTAACATCAGTTATTACTTTAATTTCTTTTACTGGGGTTTTGTTGTCCATTTCTGTATCTCTATCAATTACACTTTTAGCTTATGCAATTATCGGCACAATTATTACTGTTTGGATCGGACGCAGGCTAATTAGTATTAACTTTAATCAGCTCAAAAAAGAAGCTGATTTTCGTTATGGTTTGATCCACGTTCGCGACAATGCAGAATCGATCGCCTTTTATCAAGGAGAAGCCGAAGAATCTATCGGTTTGCAACAGCGCTTTCTCAGAGCAATTCGTAACTTTGACTTGCTAATCAGTTGGCAGCGAAATCTCAGTTTTTTTACGACAAGTTACAACTATTTTGTTTCGGCATTGCCTTATTTAGTGGTAGCACCAATTTACTTTGCCGGAAATACAGAATTTGGTACGTTTACCCAAGCTGCGATCGCGTTTGGACAAATTTTTGATGCTTTATCTGTTGTCGTGGCTCAGTTTGAAAATTTGACAGCCTTTGCAGCCGGAGTCGATCGTCTCAGCGACCTCACCGATGCTTTGGAAACGTCATCTCAACCGCAACCTGGATTGCCTACAATCGACGTGACAGAAGCCGCCTCACTATCCCTACAGCGCATCACCCTATTGACTCCCAACTATCAAAGAACTTTAGTTGAAGATTTGTCCCTAAGCTTGGAGTCAGGAGAAGGAATAGTTTTAGTCGGACATAGCGGTAGCGGTAAAAGTTCGATTTTACGAGCGATCGCGGGGTTATGGAATGCAGGTACAGGTCATCTCACCCGTCCGCAGCTCAAAGAAATGCTGTTTTTACCCCAACGTCCTTACATGGTGCTAGGTTCCCTGCGCAGCCAGTTGCTCTATCCTCACACCGATCTCCATATCGACGAGCAGCAGTTGCGTCAAGTATTAGAGCAAGTCAACCTGACAGATTTACCAGAGAGAGTGGGAGGATTTGATGCCCAACTAGACTGGGCAAACGTGTTGTCTCTAGGAGAGCAACAGCGACTTGCTTTTGCGCGGCTGTTGCTGGCTCAGCCTACCTACGCGATCTTAGATGAAGCGACAAGTGCGTTGGATTTGGGGAACGAAAAACGCCTTTACCAACAACTCAAAGCGATGAAAACTACAACGGTTAGCGTCGGACACCGTGCCAGTTTGTTGCAATACCATAAGTATGTCTTGGAGTTGGAAGGAGATTCTCGCTGGCAATTAATGCTGACAGATGAATACACGGCAGATGCAACAAGTTGAAGCGATCTGGTTTAGAAAACTAGCATCAACATGCCAATTATGCTTCCCCAGAAAACAATCGCGAAAAGCAGACCATACAAAACTCCCCGTGTAGCGTGTGGATAACAGTCAATCTGCATCCAATCGATAGAAGTTTCTTCGGCTGTATATGCAATCGACTCAAATGAAGTTGTCTCAGGTCTAACTTTGCTTAACATCACAATTTAACTCCACTTTTATTAAAATCTTAGTTAATCAATCGTTCGAGCTAGGCAAACTTGGCAATCGCGCTTGTGTTGTCCGCCTCTATTTTTAGAATACAGACTGAGATTAAGAAAACAATGAGAACCAAAACTTAAACTATAAGATTTTTCAATGCTAAGAGTTAGCATTAGGCATTGCAGACCGGAAGATTCAAATCTCGATTCCCACAATCCGCGACACTTTGCGCTCTTCAGGGACACTTTTGCACTTCATAGCAATTCTCGATTGTATGGATGACATTGGTAGGGGCGCACAGCTGTGCGCCCCTACCAAACGTGTATTGCATCCAATTGAAAACCGCTATCAATATCTTTGCAGCACTAACCGAAAAGTTCTGGTTTCGCGATCGCAACTGCGATTCTCATGATTTTCTTAATTTTTCCTCATAAGTTGAAAGTACAGGCAATTTTGATTTGCCAAAAACTGCGATCGCTTTCAACAGAGAAATATGACTCAATACCTACGAAACTATAGAGTTTGGATCGGAACGATTTTTAGTGGCATATGGATAAGCCTATGGACAATACCGATAGTAGCAGCCGCACCCACAACCCCAACTAACAAACCCAGTATTTTTAACGAACCGCCTTACAACCGCAGGCGGGATAGTATTACTCAACCTCTTTCTCAGCCGATTACACCGCCTCTGCCAGAAAGCCAACCAGCAAGTGCTACGGTTGTCCCCGTGGATGGGAAAGTCAATATTAAACTGACAAACCATACTAACGCAGCGATTTCCTATCAGATCGTCGGACATACCGACCAACGCACGCTTGTGGGGCGAGAAAATGTCATCCTACAAGCTTTGCCTATACCTGTAGCTGTGACCTTCCGACGCGAGGATAAAGGACTGCTTCAGGTTCAACCGCAAGTATCGTCCCAACCTGGACTGCTAGAAATTGCTTTTGATGAATCGACTGACTTCAAGGCGGATAGAGTAGCGATGAGAATTGAAAAAACGGGCGATGTGTTCTTGAAGTAGCTGTATGACTCTATCTACCAAAACAACTCCACACCCATATCTTTAGTCATAAAAATCTATTTTCATAGCAATTTTCGATTGCGTGCGCGATCGGGGTAGGGGCGCACGGCTATGCGCCCCTACGAAGCTGTATTTTACCCAATTGAAAACCGCTATCAAAGGTAACAAAAATGTCCCTCAAACAACGCGATGTCGATCGGAATTTAGAGCAAACTAAATCCCATCTTCAATCCAACCATGCTATTCACCATCAAACAAAGAAAAATTTAGTTCAACAGCCAGTTACTCGCTTCGCTTTATTATTACTAGGAACTGCCGCTGCCATTTTAGGTATTTATGCGATCGCCCGCAATTTCTCTTGGTGGCAGCTACCTTATGCTCCGGCGGTTGCTGCCCCAACTGAAGCTGTACAAGCCAGCTTACCCCCCAATACCAACACCAACTTTGTGACTGCTGTAGTGGACAGGGTGGGTCCAGCTGTCGTGCGAATTGACGCTGCTAGAACTGTCACCAATCGCTTACCCGATACCTTGAACGACCCCTTCTTTCGCGACTTTTTTGGTTCTCAATCGCCAATGCAACCAGGTAGGCGAACTGTACGCGGGGCTGGCTCTGGCTTTATTATTAGTCCCAACGGACGGATTCTCACCAACGCTCATGTAATTGATGGTGCAGATACAGTGACAGTGCGGCTCAGGGATGGACGCTCGTTTGAAGGAAAGGTGTTAGGAGCAGATCCAGTTACAGATGTTGCTGTAGTCCAGATTCAGGCACAGCAACTACCAACTGTTCAGTTTGGTAACTCACAGCAGCTACAACCTGGTCAATGGGCGATCGCGATCGGCAACCCCCTCGGTCTTGACAATACTGTTACTACAGGGATCGTCAGTGCTACAGGTCGCTCCAGTAGCGATGTTGGCATTCCCGATAAGCGTGTTAGCTTTATTCAAACCGATGCCGCGATTAACCCTGGCAACTCTGGGGGACCGTTGTTGAATCAGCAGGGTGAAGTCATTGGGATGAATACTGCTATTATTGGCGGCGCTCAAGGACTAGGCTTTGCTATCCCCATCCAAACCGCTCAACGCATTGCCGACCAGCTAGTGGCTCGCGGTAAGGTAGAACACGCTTTTCTGGGCATTCAAATGCTGACGCTGACCCCAGAAGTCAAAAAAGAGATAGAAAATGACCCCAACAGCTGGCTCAATGTGAATGAAGATCGAGGTGTCTTGGTCGTCAGAGTTGTACCTGAATCTCCCGCTGACAAAGCTGGGTTACGGGTTGGCGACGTGATTCACAAGCTTAACGGTCAATCGGTTGCGGAAGCTGACGCGATCCGACAGGCAGTAGAAAATAGCACCATTGGTAAGGATATACGCCTAGAATTGCGCCGTCAGGGACGAACTCTCAATTTGGCTGTGCGTCCTGGAGCTTTTCCCACAGCTCAGGCAGAATAATCTTGAAGCAGTCCACGCGATCGCTCAAAAAACAAAAACTCTTTCAGTATGGACGCTGAAAGAGTTTTTCACGATTGCGAGAAGATTGCCAAAAGAGTATTGGCTAAACTGTAACCATACCACCTGCGGCTTGAAACCTAGCCCGAGCGCGTTTAAACGCTTGAGTAGCTTGGATCTGTTCTTGACGAGAAGCGCCTTGAACTTGGTTGAGCTTAGTTTGGGCTTCGTTGTATGCAGCGCGGGCGGCTTCCATCTCGATTTTGTCGCCACGTTCTGCACCGTTGACAAGAATTGTCACCTCATCGCTCTCGACTTCGGCAAATCCACCCATAAGGGCGATCGCCACCCAACTTTGCCCTTTGTCAGGACGTACGCGCATCACGGCAGTATCGAGGGCAGTTAATAAGGGAGCATGTCCGCTGAGAATACCTAGTTGTCCAGTGGTACTGGGTAAAATCACTTCTTCAGCTGGAGCATCCCAAACAGTCTTGTCTGGAGAAATTACGCGAACTGTCAATGTCATAGAAAAGTGAGTAGTGAGTAGTGAATAGTGAGTAGGGGAGCACAGCTGTGCGCCCGTACAGGAGTAGCGAGCAGTGGTTAGTGGTTAGTCTTTTTCTAGCCACCAGCCACTAGCCACTAGCCACTAACCTTTCATTTTTTCTGCTTTGGCAACTGCTTCTTCAATGCTGCCTACCATGTAGAAAGCCTGTTCTGGCAGGCTGTCTAATTCTCCAGACAGAATTGACTTGAAGCCTTTAATTGTTTCTTCTAGCTTCACGTACTTACCAGGAGAACCAGTGAAGACTTCAGCTACAAAGAACGGCTGCGAGAGGAAGCGCTCGATCTTCCGCGCCCGTGCGACTGTCAGTCTGTCTTCTTCCGACAATTCATCCAACCCCAGAATGGCGATGATGTCTTGCAGTTCTTTGTAACGCTGGAGGGTCGCTTGAACGGCGCGAGCTGTACCGTAGTGATCGTCACCGACGATATTGGGTTGCAACATGGTGGAAGTAGAACCTAGTGGATCTACAGCTGGATAAATTCCCTTAGCCGCCAAACCACGAGACAATACGGTAGTACCGTCTAGGTGAGCGAAGGTCGTTGCTGGTGCGGGGTCGGTCAAGTCGTCCGCTGGAACGTAAACGGCTTGAATGGAGGTAATAGAACCTTCTGTAGTCGAAGTGATCCGCTCTTGCAGTTCGCCTACGTCCGTACCCAGAGTGGGTTGGTATCCTACCGCTGAAGGCATCCGTCCTAGTAGTGCAGATACTTCCGAACCCGCTTGGACGAAACGGAAGATGTTGTCGATAAACAGCAATACGTCTTGCTTGTTGACATCGCGGAAATACTCAGCCATTGTCAACGCTGATAGTCCCACCCGCATTCTGGCTCCAGGTGGTTCGTTCATTTGACCGTAAACCAGAGCGATTTTCGACTCGTTGAGGTCATCTTTATTGATTACCCCAGATTCGATCATTTCATTGTAAAGGTCGTTTCCTTCGCGGGTGCGTTCGCCCACGCCACCGAATACAGACACACCGCCGTGTTGAGTTGCAATGTTATTGATCAACTCCATCATGATTACGGTTTTGCCGACACCAGCACCACCGAACAGACCGATCTTGCCACCACGTCGATAGGGTGTGAGTAGGTCAACCACTTTGATCCCCGTTTCAAACACGGAAGGTTTGGTTTCCAAATCTACGAGTTTGGGTGCTTCGCGGTGGATGGGGAATTTTTCTTCTGTGTTAACAGGTCCTCTGTTATCTACGGGTTCGCCCAAGACGTTGAAAATTCGACCCAAGGTAGCCTTACCTACTGGTACGGAAATGGGAGCGCCTGTATCAACCGCTTCCATCCCGCGAACTAGACCATCGGTGGAACTCATGGAAACTGTACGCACCTGTTGATCGCCCATAAGTTGCTGCACTTCACAGGTGACAGAAACTTCTTGTCCAGCTTCATTGGTGCTTTTGATAGTCAGAGCGTTGTAGATCGCTGGCAGTTTGCCTTCTGGGAATTTTACGTCTACAACAGGACCAATGATTTGTGTAATGTATCCAATACCTGTTTTTTCTGCGGTGGTGACCATTCTCTCGCCTAAGTTCGATTTCAGCTATGTTTTAGATCCGGTCGGACAGTTTATCTACAAACTTGCCATCATTCAGACGGATGCGAGTTTGCCATCTTTACAGACAGACATAAACTTGCCATCTTCCAGAGTACCACCGATCAGTTATCAGTTATCAGTTATTAGTTATCAGGGAGTAGGGAGCAGGGAGCAGAGGGGTAGAGGAGCAAGAGCTATCAATCGTCAACTACTAATTACCAACTACCAATTACCAACTACCAATTACCAATTACCACGTTTCATTCGTCTGTTTTCACTCGCCGAATTGGTAAATTAGCAATTAGAGCCGTAGCTCTTTGGTTGTTTTCTAAAGAAAACTCCATCCCTTCTACATCCAGTTCGACGTACCGACCAACCACCTCTAATATTTCCCGCCGCATTTTTTCGATTGTTTGCGGACTCAAATCGCTGCGATCGTGGGAAATTACTAATTGCAGCCGTTGCTTGACTTGAGAACGACTGTTGTTATCGTTCGGATTATTAGAAAAAATTTTATCTAAAAGATCGCTAAACATGGCATCTGGATGCAGGTTGCAGGTTGTTAAATTGGGGCTTAAATTAGTTTCGTCCACAACAATTTGCGCAGACGAGAAAGAAAACCCTCATGCACGGGATGGAGATCGAGAAATTCGATTTTTTCGCCTTCTAATCGGCGGGCAATATTATCAAATGCCTTACCAGCTAGGGTAGGGTCTTCAGCTAAAACCAGGGGTTCGCCTCTATTAGTTGAAACGATCACGCGCTCGTCTTCTGGGACTACGCCTAATAGGGGAATGCCCAAAAGTTCCTGCACGTCCTGCACTGACATCATATCATTCATTTGCACCATCGCGGGGCGCAGGCGGTTGACAATTAACTGAATCTGCTTGACTCCGTTCGCCTCCAATAGACCGACTACGCGATCGGCATCGCGGACTGCGGCGATTTCTGGTGTAGTGACAATGATTGCTTCTTGCGCTGCCACGATCGCATTTTTAAAGCCCGTTTCAATTCCGGCTGGGCTGTCTATAACAATATATTCGTAGTTTTTGGTTAAAGTCCCCACCAGTTGTTTCATCTGTTCTGGGGTCACTGCCTCTTTGGTACGATTTTGGGCGGCTGGTAGCAATACCAATTTTGGTTCGCGTTTATCTTTAACCAGGGCTTGTTCTAAACGACATTCTCCAGTTACAACTTCAACGGCAGTGTAGACTATCCTGTTTTCTAGACCTAGTAGTAAGTCTAAATTACGCAGCCCGAAATCCGCATCGACTAGGACAACCGTGCGCCCCATGCGGGCTAGTGCCATGCCAATGTTGGCTGTGAAGGTAGTCTTACCCACCCCTCCTTTTCCAGATGTTGTGACGATGATGCGAGTCATGGCTTAGATATAAACTGGGACTTAGAAAAATCAGCGGCTTTTGTGATGCGGATGCCTTCGGGTGTAACGTAGGCAACTTCAGGATAAAACCGATCTGGTATCGTTGTTGGCGCTCTAGCTACAGAATCGGCTATTCGTAACTGCGTTGGTTCCATTTGCAGGGCAACAATTAGGCATTTAGTATTACCGCTGGCTCCTGCGTGGGCAACTCCCCGCAATCGCCCCCAGACTAAAATGTCTCCATCGGCAATGACGTTTCCACCTGGGTTAAGATCGCCCAAGATCACGACCGTACCAGGGTGGCGAATTTCCGTCCCCGATCGCACGGTCATTTGTAAGTACAGCGGTTCTGCTAAAGGCGCGGGCGATGCTGCCGGGAGTTGATTAATTGCCGATACTGGCGGGGCTTGTTGTTCGACGC
>NZ_PYCI01000203.1:0-8898 GCF_003015105.1 Chroococcidiopsis sp. CCALA 051
GCTCGTGCGCTCGTGCGCTCCCTTCCCCCTAAGGAGGAAGACACCGATCGCGGCAAGGGCATACAGTAACAGCAAAATTGCTGGCAATAGCCAAAAAATGGAGGCGGTGCTGTGCGGATCGGGCAATGGATTGGTTTTCTCGCCCTGATTATCTCTCTCTACGTTCTGTGGCAACTGCGACAAGTTGTTTTGCTCATATTCGCTGCTGTTATCTTGGCAACGGTTCTCAACCGAGTCGTGCGGTTGCTTCAGCGCTATCGCATCCAGCGCGGGATTGCCATAGCAATTACGGTTATTGCCTTACTCGCGATCGTGGCTGGGATTTTCGCGATCGTCGTGCCGCGTATCGTAGAGCAATTGCAACAGTTGGTAAAGCTCCTGCCAGAAATATCGGAGCGGGTGCTTGGCTGGTACAACTGGGTACGCAGTTTAATCCCTGGACGAGTTTTAGAAGCCGCTCCACCCTTGAGCAATCTGACTCAACAACTTCAGTCTTTTGTAGGGGGAATATTGGGTAACTTTGTCACCGTGTTGAATAACTCTTTGGCGGCGGTGGTGAATTTCCTCCTATTTTTTGTCCTCACGATTATGCTGCTACTCAATCCCGTCCCCTATCGCCGCACGTTGATTCTTGCTTTTCCTGCTTTCTATCGTCGTCGAGTGGACGAGATTCTTTCAGAATGCGAAGACTCTTTAGTTGGTTGGATTAAAGGCACTCTCTTCGCAATGGTAGGGATTGGAGTCGTCTCTTTTATTGGATTATCTCTTTTAGGAGTTCCATTACCTTTAGTGAATGCTTTAATAGCAGGCTTATTGGAATTTATTCCTAACGTGGGACCTACTTTAAGCGTCATTCCTCCGGTTTTGCTGGCACTTTTAGATGCTCCTTGGAAAGCCGGAGCGGTTATTGTTTTATATCTAGCGATTCAGCAGTTTGAAAGTTTAGTACTCGTACCAATAATCATGCAACGAGAAGTTTCTTTGTTACCCGTATTCACTATTCTTGCTGTCGTTGTATTTGCCAGTTTGTTCGGTTTTTTAGGCTTATTTCTTGCTATTCCATTATTAATCGTGACTCAAATTTGGTTAAAAGAAGTTTTGGTTAAAGATATTCTCAACCGATGGCAAGGAGAAAAAGAAAGTAAGGAAGACAAAGAGACAAGAGGACAAGTTGAAATATGAATGCTAAAACTTTAAATCATTTTGTTGACTATCGCATCCAAGTGCAAGATTGCAGCATTTTTTATCAGCAAAGCGTTCGGCATTCTTCAACTCCCATTCTGTTTTTACATGGCTGGGGAATCTCATCCGAGCCTTACCAAGAAGTTTTAGAACTCATCGCCGAACAACACGCTGTCATCGCTCCCGATTTACCTAGTTTTGCTCGTTCCTCCTACCATAATCTAATTTCTGATTACCACAGCTATGCAAAATTCATTGTTTCATTCTTAGAAGCACTAAATCTTCCACAAGTGCATCTGGTGGGACACTCGTTAGGTGGAGGAATCGCTATTACTTTAGCGACTCTCATTCCAGAGCGGGTAAAAAGTCTAGTTTTATTAGATAGCACGGGAATTCCATCTGTATCTATTCCAGAAATTGTACCGCGTAGAGCAATTGAGATGACCGCTCAAATTTCTATTCCCAAGCTAAAGTTACAGTTTTTTGATATTCCTAAAGTCTTTACTCATAATCTCTTATTTAATACTGGAAATATTATTTATGCCTTACTCATTTCATTGTATCAAGACTCGACACATTTATTACCTAGTATTAAAGCCCCTTGCTTAATATTATGGTCGGAGAAAGATCTAACTACACCATTATCTGTAGCACGAGACATGGCTAATCTCATTCCAAATTCTACACTAACTATTGTTAAAGAAGGTTATCATGAATGGATGCTTTGGCATCCCGAAAAACTTGCATCGATCGCGCTTGATTTTATCAAGCAAGTTGAGTTAGATTGAGGCGATCGCCTGTTAGTTTAATGACAAATGACAAGCGACAAATGACAAATGACAAATGACAGCCATAAGGCTAAGTATTACAAATTACTGAGAGCTGGCATAGTTAGGGTTAAAATTGTAAGTATCAAGAGACAGAGAACCATCTCTTATCTAGGCTGCAAGGAGCGAGTCTTATGGCAGGTACAAATCCTTCTGATGCAGTCAACCCTTCATCAAAGCCATCAGTTGAAAATGAAGAGTTGTTATTAGCAGATCTCATTGGTACGGACAATATCGACATAGTTTTCGAGGAATTGAGCGATCGCGATGCGGAAATCGGTACTATCCTCAAGCGATTGAAAAATCCATCGATCTATGCTGAAGACGTGACGGGCGGCGATCTTGACGATGATTGGTATCAAGCCGAGGTTGTCGGCGAAGAAGCAGTTGGGGGAGACAATCCCACCCCCGATCAAAGCGTGACTGAGAATCTGTTGCATTCAATGGGGATTACCTCAATAGACGGACAGCCAGTAGAAACCTGGAAAAATTTGCAGCAACGCGATCTCGAACGCTGGGAACTCAACCCTGAATCGTCAGAAGATTATCAGGAACACGGAGAATAATTTGAATCAAATCGCCTGCGATCGCACTATGATGCGTCTATCTCAAGGACAACTCAACTTGCTAGAACGTTGCCCGCGTCAATTTCAACATACCTATTTAGATCTATTCGGTTCGCCTACGACATCGGAACAACAAGAAAGACAAGCTTGGGGAAGTCGGTTTCACTTGCTGATGCAACAGCGAGAATTGGGCTTGCCAATTGAATCTTTAGTGCAGGAAGACATCCAGTTACAACACTGGATGAATGCCTTTGCGACTGCTGCACCAGAAATTTTAAATCTAGATGCAAATCGGCAGATTTTTCGCGAAAGCGAACATTATCGCACGCTGCAAGTGCAAGATTATTTATTATCGGTTATTTACGACTTATTAATCGCAGACGATCGCCAAGCCCAAATTTTCGACTGGAAGACAAACCCCAAATTACCAAAAAAAGCTCAGCTCGAAAAAAATTGGCAGACAAGGCTATATTTATATGTCTTAGCCGAAACCAGCGATTACCTGCCAGAACAGATTTCGATGACTTATTGGTATGTCCCATCTTCTCTAGAAGTAGCGCAGCCAAAATCGTTACAACAAATTAAATTTACCTACTCTCAAGCCAAACACGAAAAAACAGCTAAAGAATTACAGCAGTTATTACATAGATTTACCTATTGGTTGAAATGCTACGAACTAGGCGAACCATTTCCGCAAATTCCAGAAGGAAATAAAAACTGCGAATATTGTCAATTTGCCACTCGTTGCCAGCGCGATCGCGATCGCGACGATTCAGCAGCTAGCAGTCAAAATTGGTTGCCCGATTTAGTAGATATTCCAGAAGTTTCTCTTGGTTGAGATTTAACCCCATCTATTACAACTAGCCGATGCAAGAATACGTCAAAGGTAGAATCTTTAACAAATTATCTCAGTGGTCGTTCGCTCTTCCCCAATTTGCCTTATGATGTCAAAGCTACTGCATTTCAACTGCAAGTTTGGCAGGCGCTACAAACCAT
This sequence comes from Chroococcidiopsis sp. CCALA 051, assembly GCF_003015105.1. Lineage (NCBI taxonomy): Bacteria > Bacillati > Cyanobacteriota > Cyanophyceae > Chroococcidiopsidales > Chroococcidiopsidaceae > Chroococcidiopsis > Chroococcidiopsis sp. CCALA 051. The sequence continues at coordinate 3,572 of NZ_PYCI01000203.1, forward strand.
TCCCATTGGTACGACCGTAACATACAGCGATATTACCCGCAGTATCGGGTAGCCAACTGCCATCCGCGCCGTTGTCCGTGCCTGTGCGACTAACCCAATTGCCCTCATTTTTACCTGTCATTCGGGTAGTTACTACAGGTAGTTTAGAAGGCGATCGCTGGGGAATTACCTGCAAGCAAGCACTACTGGAGTTAGAGCAAAGGTATTCAAAGCAACAGTATACGGAACCTCAAAAATGAATTTCCACGGCAATGCAGGAAGCGCCATGATGCAAGACACGATTTATAAAACCTTACAGGCAAGTAGGGTGCAATTTATTCGTATTCTCTGGTGCGACAATGCCAATATCATTCGTGGCAAAGCAATACACATCGGCGCGTTATCTCAGCTAGTGGATTATGGAGTCGGCATTAGTGCGGCACAGCAAGCGGTTCCCGTGATGCACGACGTAGTAGTGGCGGAAACGGGGTTGAGTCCTGTAGGTGAAATTCGCTTAATCCCAGATTGGAATACCTTGAGCGTACTGCCTTATTCTACAGGTCACGCTCGCGCGATTGGCGATATGATGCAAGATGGCATTCCTTGGGCTTACTGTCCGCGAGACTTTTTGAAACGAGCGATCGCGGCGGCGCAAGAAGCAGGGATAGAGGTGATGGCAGCGTTTGAAAATGAATTTTATCTACTCCATCCCGCTGAGAATGGATTGGGAGTAGAACCAGGCGATCGCACGGTCTTTGCTTCTACTTTCGCGATGGATGCTAATTTAGCAGTTATTAACGAAATTGCTGAAGCCCTCCTCGCCCAAAATATCCCTGTAGAACAGTACCATCCCGAATCTGGTGGCGGACAACATGAAATTTCAGTGCGTTACACCCGCGCTTTGTCAGCAGCAGATTACCAAATTGCTTTTCGGGAAACCGTGCGTGCAGTAGCATTGCGCCACAAACTCAAAGCCTCGTTTCTACCAAAAATCTTTGCCGAACAAGCGGGTAGTGGTTGTCACCTGCACCTGAGTCTCTGGCAAGATGGTAAAAATCTGATTTCCGACACTGGGAACGCGCCTGGAATCTCAAAAATTGCCCGTGCTTTTATTGCTGGCATTTTGGAGCATTTACCCGCCTTGATGGCACTGACTACCCCTAGTATCAACTCCTATCGTCGCATTCGCCCTCACTCCTGGAGTGGGGCTTTTCGTACTTGGGGATACGACAACCGCGAAGCCGCGATCCGAGTTCCTAGCGATCCTGCAAGTCCCAGTCCGACGCAGATTGAAATCAAAACTGTTGATGCTTCTGCCAATCCCTACATCGCTCTAGGCGCAGTCATCACCGCTGGATTGGACGGCGTGCGTCGTCAACTCGAACCAAAAGAGGCGATCGCAGTTGACCCAGGATCTATGTCCCAATCGGAACGAGCAGCGAAGGGAATTGATGCCCTACCAACAAATTTAGGTGAGGCGATCGCCAATCTCCAAATCGATAAAGTTCTCCTCGATGCTTTAGGCAAAGAACTCGCTCAAGCATACATTGCCGTCCGTCTGGCTGAGTGGGAAGCCATGAAAGATTGGGCGTTGAAAGAAGAAGTCAAGTTGTTATTGGAAAGATATTAAGGAAGTCAAAAGTCAAAAGTTCAAAGTCAAAAGTTCAAAGTAGGGTGGACAATGCCCACTTTACTAACTTTGAAATATGCTTTTATCAATATTTGAAAAGACTTCGTGCTGAAAATTTTTGGGAATATCTTCTGTGGCAATTTGATTTGAGCTAAGAATTGAGAGAGCTTCCCGCATCAACTCGTTTTGCTCTTGATTAAGCAGGGCTAACTTAGCAGAAATTTCTAATAGTCGCTGGTGTTGGTCGGTATAATTTGTTTGCGCATTTGATGTCGGTACGACGTGCATTTGATGCATGTTTCTTCGAGTAGGTTTTAGGCTAAATCGAGCGAATAATTTATGCAGCGATCGCCAGCTCATTTGAATTAAAAAATACCCTAATTTCAGCGGCATTTGTAATACTGACAAACAGAACTTTTCAAGCAAGCGTCCGATAGATTTAATTAAACTCCAGGCAATCGCAATGACAAATAACAGTATAATTACACTTATAATGGGGTGTTCTGTTGCCCAATTCAGAACTTGTAGCGATCTCTCTACGGTTGGATGTGCTTCTAACCAACTCTGAAATAATGTTACTTGCGTGGAGGCAATCGGTGCGATCGCCTGATCTGCTAGACTGCCAGCAGCATCTTGAGTTGTGGTAGTTATCCGCGCGATCGTATGGCTAAAAGTATCGCCAGCCGCAGCTACCCAATCTTTTGTTCGCTCCAGAATTGAAGTGCCATTTTCTGCTTGAGATCTCATCCTCAACAATCTCCTGCGATCGTGCTATCTCAAGCCTATCTCTGCCAACTCATTTTGAGCAGATGGCATAAATTTGTAGAGAGTCACTATGCAGCTACGCTACAGATGAATACCAATAATCTCATTATAGTTAGAGCAAAATAGTTAGAGCAGATCGTTATGGTAGACTCAATCCTAAGACCCAATTTTTAGAACGATATATCACTCTTTTAGCTTCAGGTTTCCAGCGGAATAGTTGTTTTAATATAAACGTTTCGGAGAGGAATCTAATGCAAGATAAATTAACAAGCGTAGCCAAGAATTGCGATTTAACGGGTAGTTCTTTAAATCGCGAGGTTGTTGAGACTCTGAAAGAGTTTCTGGCTGATGGTGAGAAACGGGTACAGGTAGCAGGCGTTATTGGTTCCAATGCAGCTGAGATTGTCAAAACAGCAGTTAGTCTATTATTCCAAGAATATCCAGAGCTAGTTAGTCCAGGTGGCAATGCTTACACAACACGCCGCTACAATATGTACGTGCGAGATATGAACTACTTCTTGCGATATTGTAGCTATGCGATCGTGGCTGGAGATGCTAGCGTCTTAGACGAGCGATTGCTGGCTGGTTTGCGAGATACGTTCAACTCTCTAGGAATCCCTTTAGGTCCCACTGCTCGAAGTATCCAGCTGATGAAAAATATCGTCAAAGAAAAGTTAGTGACGGCTGGAATGACTAACATTACGTTTGTCGATGAACCATTCGATTACGTCGTGCGTGAGATTAGCGAAACGGAAATTTAGCAAAGTGTGGTGGGCAATGCCCACCCTACTGAATTTGTTGGAAAAATAACAATCCGGCTTGAAATAGTCCCACGACAAAACCGAGAACACCACCTAAGTTAACAATTGCCTGTAACTCATTTTTGACAATTCCTTCGATCGCAGCTTCTAATTCGGCGGGAGAGGTAGATTTGACGCGATCGATAATTACCTGGTCGATCGATAGAATTGGAAGTGCCTGTGCCACCAAATTTTCTAAATCTTGCTCTAAATAACGCTCCAAAATTAAAGATAACTCTTGACCGATCGCGGTTAGAGAAGAACTGAAAGCAGGAGAGTTACGCAAACGATTGAGCAGCACGCTAGCAGTATTTTCCCAATCAATCGAATCGCTAAATCCTTGAATAAACTCTGGTCCGTGAATTTGAGAATAGCCGATTGCTGTTTCTCGAATTGTATTGCGTAATTGCTTTACAGTAGAAACAGGTAAATTTTGCAACGATAAACTTTTCAACCAAACTTTAAGGCGCTCGCGGACTTGAAGCTCTTGAATTAACTCCTTAATCCGCGCATTCGTAACTTCTCTTTCGTCCAAACAAAACGTTCGCAGGCGCGCCAAAGTGTTACGCAAACCAAATAAGTTAGCAACTACCCAATACGTACCGCTCGTTTTTTCGCGAAAACTCTCATCAATAATTTGAATTGTGCGATCGGTTAAAAGATCGATGACTAACTGGCGAATTGCGTCTGGTGGAAGAACGACTTGCAGCAACCAATCAGCTAACCTCCCCGCTTGCTCGTCGCTGAGTTGAAACTCAAGTAATACTTGGTCGAAAATTTGATTGAGTTGAGTGCCTAAAAACTCTTCTCGTCGTAACAACACCTTAAACAAACGCGGTAAAGATTCCCCAACCAAATCGCGTAAAATTCCCGCCAGAATTTTGGTTGCTCTTTGATCTCTATCAGTACGAACCTGTTCGATCGCCAGTCTTAACAGCCATTCTATCCCTCCTCGCACTCGCTCCGGTTGCAGCAATCGCCGCGTCAACTTCTGCAATTCCTCTGGTGTCAGTAGAGAACCCATGATCGTGTCCGACACCCGCTTTGCCAAGCGTTCTTGGTTGCGAGGAATTAAACCAGGAGTAAAAGGTAATTGTCTTCCGGCAAAATAACGCGCTCGGTAGGGACGAAACAGCATTTTAATGGCTAAATCGTTCGTGAAATAGCCAATAATTGCTCCCGCGATCGGCGGACTAACATAAACCCAGAAATGAGACCAATCCATACAAGCAGGAGATGAGAGTTAGGGAGTGGGAAATGGGGAGTCGTAGGGGCGGGTGCGCGCAAATAGATAGTAACTGAGGCAATGAATTCTCGGTCAAAACCCGCCCGTACAGGAGTCGGGAAAGAGTGTAGTGCGTGTTTTAATTCCGAATTCCGAATTCCGAATTCCGAATTCCTAACCCCATCCCTTAGTTAAGACCAATATCCCCATCATACCGTTGGCAATTGGGTAGTGAGTGGCTGTTGCAAACCCTACTTCTTGCGAGAGTTGAACTTGTGCTTTACCTGAAGGAAATCGATCTAAACTGGGGCTGATATAGGCGTATTCTTCCGTGAGATCGAAGTGACGCGCGGCGGGAACGACGAGATTATCTAAGTACCATTGTTGAAAAGCTCTAAATTGAGAATTTTCAGGACGATGAAAGTCTAAAATTGCCGCTTTAGCACCAGGTTTGAGGACTCGATGCAGTTCTTTTAAGCAACAAGGAATATCGATAACGTTACGCAGTCCATAGCCCATCGTTGCAGCATCAAAATGATTATTGGCAAAAGGTAAATTCAATACATCTGCTTCTACCCAAGAAATCGGGGGTTGGGGATATTGGCTTTGGCTGCGTTGTTGGGCGATCGCCAGCAGTTGCGATGAAAAATCTACCCCGTATACTCGTCCGTTAGCTCCTACTTGACGGGCGAGGCGCAGCGCTAAATCGCCGCTACCACAACACAAATCGACACAGGTATCCCCCAAGCTTGCTTGGCTCCACTTAACTGTCATTTGCTTCCAAATGCGGTGCTGACCTAAACTCAGCAAGTCATTTAAGCGATCGTAAACTGGGGCAATGCGATCGAATATCTGTTGAACTTCCATATGAGGGGTGAGGAGTGAGGAGTGAGGAGTGAGGGGATAAGGGAAAGGGGGAAGATAAGGG
>NZ_PYCI01000204.1:0-8846 GCF_003015105.1 Chroococcidiopsis sp. CCALA 051
GTACCAGTCACGGAAGCAGGGGGACGAGTTCACACATCTACTGCTACTGTCGCGGTGATGCCAGAAGTGGATGACGTTGAAATTCACATCGATCCGACTGAGATTGAAATGAAAACAGCTCGTTCTGGCGGTGCTGGCGGTCAAAATGTTAACAAGGTGGAGACAGCGGTAGACTTATTCCACAAACCAACGGGAATTCGGATTTTCTGTACGGAAGAACGCAGCCAGTTACAAAACAAAGAACGGGCAATGCAAATCTTGCGAGCTAAATTGTACGAAATGAAGCTGCGGGAACAACAAGAAGCTGTTACTTCCATGCGGCGATCGCAAGTTGGAACGGGTTCGCGATCGGAGAAGATTCGCACCTACAACTACAAAGATAATCGGGTCACAGATCATCGTTTGGGACAGAATTATTCTCTGAACCCAGTTCTAGAAGGTGACATAGAAACAATTATTCAAGATTGTATCGCCCAGGATCAGCAGGAACAGTTAGCAGAGTTAGCTGCATCGAGTGCGGGTGCTTAAGAAGGCGATCGCGCTTGGTTTGGTAGGGTAAAATATGATTGCATAATCCTTCCTAAGTTTAGGGGGGATTAATTTTTTGGGATGTGAAACTATGGCACAGAAAATTCTCGTGATGAGAAAATGCGATCGCACCTGGGATTTGTGGAAAGAGGGAGTGCGATCGTATTGTCTATATCAATTTTCTTTTGATTACCATATATTTGTAGGGGCGCACAGCTGTGCGCCCCTACAGATTTGACATCTTATCCAATTGACAACGGCTATATTACTTTAAAGCAGAATTAGTTGGATTGTCTGAATCATTTAGCCAATTAGCTGGATTATTAATAATATATTGCTGAATTTTATTTAGACATGCTTCATTATGGATAATTTGTTCATAGTAATTTCGCTGCCAAACTGGTATTTTAGGAGTCTGGCGTATTTCGTTAATTTGCTTTGTAGCGGTAGATTTAAATCCAGCAATCAATGACGATAGAGAGCGCGGTTTTCGACGTAGGGGCGCACAGCTGGACGCTCCTGGTGAATTTGGTATCTCTACAGAAGATGTGAATATAACGATTGCGTGTATGTGATTAGGCATGATAACCCATTCATCTAATTCAATTCCTGGTCGGACTGTGGGCGATCGCAACCATTCTTCAGCTACTATACATCCAACTTTATTCAAGCGCATTTGACAATCCACAACTTCGCCAAATATACATTCTCTTTGGTAGGTACAAATGGTAATAAAGTAAGCACCTGCTTGAGAATAATCATAACCACGTAAACGAATAGACTGACGGTGATGAATTTTAGAGTTGTACGCGGTCATTGTTACCTTTTTTAATTAGATGCGTTACATGGCTTGTAGGGGCGCACAGCTGTGCGCCCCTACAATATGTCCGCAATAATTTATCAAACATAATCTCGATCGCTCGACTTTATATAAGCTTTTAATTACCTTCATTCAAAGCTCAAATTTTATAAATTATTAGCGTGTAAATTAAGAAGATATTTAGTGATTCTTAGCAGTACGCAGAACATATTTGTAGGAGCGCACAGTTGTGCGCCTGGTTGTATATAAATAAAAATAGGAGTATTTGTGATTCCAATTATTCTTGGTGCTATTGCTTTAGGTACTACAGCTTTTGGTGGGCTTGCGTGTGTCGCAGGTATGGCTGATATGGATCTAGCAAAAAAAATTGGTGAACGCGCTCAAAAACGCTACAAAAGTAAAGTTAGTCAATTGCAAGCAGACTGGGAAACTGCTAACCAGATAGCAGAGGAGTACAGTCAACTTCAGATTGATATCAAAATGCGCACAGTTGGACGTTTTGTTGATTTTATCGAGCGGCGAATTGGTCAGCAAGCTTCGCAAAGCGATCGGCAGATTTTAGAAGGACTAGAAATTTCAATTCAGCAGCTCAAACAGTATCAAGTTATGGCTATAGAGGCTGAAGAGTGGGTTAAAGGCGGTTTATCAGCAGCAGCTACAGGTGCAGCAGTAAGTTCTGGGACAATTACACTTGCAAAGTCTGTAGGAACAGCTACAGTAACAAGATTCTTTGGCTTGTGGACTACTGAAGTAGGTATCTCATCGCTTGGTGGAGCTGCTGCTAGAAATGCAACAATAGCATGGTTAGGTGGTAGTAGTATGGCTGTTGGAGGTTTTGTTTTGGGAGGTCTGACACTGGGTCCTGCCTTAATGATCGGTGGTTTTCAATTGGCGGGTAAAGCAGAGGAAGCTTTAACCAAAGCACGGAAGTATGAAGCTGAAGTAAACACGGCAATAGCTCAATTTGGCGCAGCAAGAGACTTTCTTCAACAAGCAAGGCGGCAAATTTTTGAGTTAGAGGATTTAGTTAAATTGCTTAACGATCGCACTGTTCTTAGTCTTAACGAACTTGATTCATTACCATCATTTGATAAAAATAATGATAAGGATATTGAGAAGTTTAGACAAGTAGGACTTTTTATATCAAACCTTGCAGAAATTATGAAGATTCCTGTTTTAGATGAACAAGGACAACTTAATCCTGTTACTGCCAATATTCGAGCCAAGTATTCTACTATTTTGGGTAATTAGAAATGCCAGTCAAGAAAGCTTCCTTTAAAGAAACCATCAATCCCTTAGAGTCTATACAGCAAATAGTTTCAGCCTACACTGATTACAAGAAAATTGCCGGACAAGAGCAGACAAAGCGGCGTGAAATTGAAGCGTGGGAAAAAACTACTATCGCGAAAATTAACGCTCAGCGAGAAATATTGATAGGATATCTCAATCGCTCGTTTGACGAACGAGCAGAAAATTTTCGGGCTTTGTTCAATGTAGTCGATCGCGCAATCATAACAGGTAATAACGAGCAACTAGAAGTAGCCTTACATTTAATTACAGAAATAGCTAAATCTAGCCCATTTAAAGAACTTGCTAATTTAGCTTCAGTAAAAGCGGCGCTAGACGATCCAAATCACAAATGGACATTTTGATATACATATTGAAATAATACAGATTTTGTATGGACGCACTATGGATATTTTGAAATAATACATATCTTGTAGGGGCGCACAGCTGTGCGCCCCTACATCATTTATGCGCCCGTACATCTATGCGCCCTAACTGATTTATTACCAACACGAATAAATTTGACGTTGGAAATTCCGATCGCTACCACGAACCCAAGTAGAGCGATCGCCTCCTCCCCATACAATCGACCTCAAACTACTGTTGAATCTCTCCCCGCGCTAGACGTGCTTCGTACTCTTCTGGATTCCTTGAATAATCTGATAAATCTGAAGTGCTAATTTTCAATGCTTCCGTAGATTGCATCCATAAAGCCGAGCGAGTGTTATCTTTGTCTAATCGTAAAGAGTCTACAAAATGACTTACTTCCTTAACTAGCGGTTCTGGCAGTTGGAGAATTTTGGAAATTGTCTCATCATACAAGCTCATTTGTTTTTCCTTGTTTGAATCAATTGATGCACCGAATTTGCGTACCAACAGCCTAATGAAGATAATTCAATATAGAGGTGTGAGGGCTGCGCGTCAATCATGTTAGTCATCTTAGGTGACTTCAACCCAGAAATTAAGATTCTCAAAATCTTTCCTCAGTCTTGAAGAACGCACCCTACATTTCGCCATTAAATTTTGTTACGATGTCGATGAAGCGATCGCCCCTGGAGATAATGAATGCTGCGACTGGAACACATTAGTAAAATTTATCCTACTGGTGAAGTCCTTAAAGATGTGAATTGGGAAGTCAAAGCAGGCGATCGCATCGGTTTAGTAGGTGTCAACGGAGCAGGCAAGTCTACCCAACTGAAAATTATTGCTGGCGAGGTTGAGCCAACTACTGGAGAGGTGATTCGTCCTGCTAGTTTACACATAGCATACTTAACCCAAGAATTTGAAGTAGATCCAACTCGTACTGTAAAGGAAGAATTCTGGCGCGCCTTTGTTGAGGCAAACGAAGTTCATGAAAGTTTGACAAACGTACAACATCAGTTAGAAACCGCAACACCCGAAGAATTAGATAAACTTCTGCGACAAATGGATCGCTTCCAGCGCCAGTTTGAAGCTTTGGATGGTTACAGCTTGGAGGCGCAAATCGATAAAATCTTGCCAGAGCTGGGATTTGAACCAGGAGATGGCGATCGCCTTGTCAGCGCTTTTAGTGGCGGTTGGCAGATGCGAATGAGTTTGGGCAAGATTTTACTACAAAAACCCGATCTTCTACTCCTAGATGAACCGACTAACCATTTGGATTTAGAAACTATTGAGTGGTTAGAAAATTACCTGAAAGGGTTAATTACACCGATGGTAATTGTTTCTCACGATCGCGAATTTCTCGATCGTCTTTGCACTCAAATTGTCGAAACTGAAAGAGGGGTTTCCACCACATATTTAGGTAACTATTCGATTTATTTACAACAAAAATTTGAAGCTAAGGAAGCACAACAAAGTGCCTACGAACGGCAACAGAAAGAACTTGACAAACAGCAAGCTTTTGTCGATAAATTTAGAGCTAGTGCTACTCGCAGTACACAAGCAAAAAGCCGCGAAAAACAATTAGATAAAATCGAGCGTGTCGAAGCACCGATATCTGACTTAAAAACCCTGCATTTTCGCTTTCCACCCGCACCCCGTAGCGGACGAGAAGTGGTGAAAATTCAAGATTTAACCCATATATACGACGACAAAATCTTATTTTTAGGTGGAAACCTCTTAATAGAAAGAGGCGATCGCATTGCTTTTCTCGGTCCCAATGGTGCGGGTAAATCTACATTACTGCGTCTGATTACGGGAATGGAGGAACCGACAGAAGGAGTAGTCGAACTGGGCGCTCATAACGTGATTCCTAGCTATTTTGAGCAGAATCAAGCAGAAGCCTTAGATTTAAACAAAACCGTCATGGAAACGATCCATGATGAAGTTCCCGACTGGACGAATGAAGAAGTTCGCACGTTGTTAGGAAGATTTTTATTTAGCGGGGACACGGTATTTAAAAAAGTTGCAGCCTTAAGTGGAGGCGAAAAAGCCCGTCTTGCCTTAGCAAAAATGCTGTTACGTCCAGCAAATTTATTGATTTTAGACGAGCCAACAAATCATTTAGATATTCCAGCGAAAGAAATGCTGGAAGAAGCAATTCAAAACTACGATGGTACAGTACTGATCGTTTCTCACGATCGCTACTTCATCTCTCAAGTTGCCAACAAAATTATTGAAATTCGCGATGGAGAATTTCGAGTTTATTTGGGAGATTACCATTACTACCAAAATAAATTAGCAGAAGAACGAGAACAGGAAAGACAAGCTGCGATTGCTGCCGAGCAAGCTGCTAAAAAAGCCGCCAAAGCCGCTAAAGCTGCCGCTAAGAAAGGGAGTAGGGGTTAGAAAAAAAGACAAGGGAGACAAGGGAGACGAGGGAGACAAGGGAGCATTCGGAATTACAATCCAAAATCCAAAATTCCCTCACTCCTCACTCCTCACTCCTCACCCCTTCCAGAAGGCGATCCCCATTAGAAAAGCTGAAAGATATAGTAGAGAAAATGACAAAATCAGCAAAAAAACCCTTGCAGAGACGATCGGTAGTGGTATCATGACGGGTGAGTTAACAAAAGTAAAGGGTAACATCGTATGACCCAAGCACCTGTTGCTCCCGTGGTGCTAGTGATATTAGACGGATGGGGTTATCGCGAGGCAGCAGACGGTAACGCGATTTCATCTGCAAAAACTCCTGTAATGGATAGCCTCTGGGCAGTCTATCCAAGAACTCTAATTCGCACTTCAGGCAAAGCAGTAGGGTTGCCAGAGGGTCAAATGGGCAACTCGGAAGTCGGACACCTGAATATTGGTGCAGGGCGAGTTGTACCGCAAGAATTGGTTAGAATTACAGACGCGGTCGAAGATGGTTCAATTGGGCAAAACGCCGCGATCGCTCAGTTATGCCGAGAAGTCAAAAACAGAAATGGTAAACTGCACCTAATCGGCTTATGCTCGGAAGGTGGGGTACACTCTCATTTAAGCCACTTGTTAGGATTGCTAGACTTAGCAAAGGCGCAAGAGATCGCTCAAGTATGCATCCATGCAATTACGGATGGACGCGATACAACACCTACAGAAGGCGTGGAAGCTCTCAAACAGATTCAAGAACACGCAGATTCAATTGGTGTTGGTCAGATCGTCACTCTAAGCGGTCGTTACTACGCAATGGATCGCGATCGCCGTTGGGATCGCGTTAAACGTGCTTACGATGTGATGACTCAAGACGGTGTAGGCGACGGGCGATCGGCAGTTGAGGTCTTACAAGCTTCCTACGATGAGGGAGTCACTGATGAATTTGTCATCCCTACCCGCATCGCTCCGGGAGCGGTAGAACCAGGTGATGGCGTAGTCTTTTACAATTTTCGCCCCGATCGCGCCAGACAGCTCACTTATGCTTTTGTCAAGCCAGACTTTGACGGCTTTGAACGGCAGCAGATCGAGCCTTTATCATTTCTCACGTTTACGCAATACGACTCCGAACTTTCCGTCCCCATCGCTTTTGAGCCGCAGAATCTCAATAACATTTTAGGCGAAGTCATCTCCCAGCATGGACTCAAGCAGTTTCGCACCGCAGAGACAGAAAAATACGCCCATGTCACTTACTTCTTCAATGGCGGCTTAGAAGACCCATTTGCAGGTGAAGATCGGGAAATGGTGATGAGTCCGATGGTAGCGACCTACGACAAAGCGCCAGCCATGTCTGCTGAGGCGGTGACTGATGTAGCGATCGCTGCAATAAAGCAACAAGTTTACTCCCTGGTAGTCATTAACTATGCCAACCCTGATATGGTAGGTCATACAGGTGATATAGGTGCGACTGTAGAAGCAGTTGAAACTGTCGATCGATGCTTGGGACGGTTATTGGAGGCGATCGCTCAAGTAGGAGGCACGGCATTAGTCACAGCCGATCACGGTAATGCTGAATCCCTCCGCGACGAACAGGGAAATCCTTGGACGGCACACACGACTAATCCAGTCCCCTTCATTTTAATTGAAGGTGAAAAAGCAAAGATCCCCGGTTACGGTACAGAAGTAACGCTCAGAAGTGATGGCAAGCTTGCCGATCTCGCACCGACAATTCTAGAAATCTTGCAGCTTCCCCAACCAGCAGAGATGACTGGTCAATCTTTAATCGCCCCAGCTATGTATGAAGTACAATCTTCCCGTACTCCTGTCAGAATGGGCTGGTAAAGTTAAATAAGTAAGCAAGTAAGCTACACTTTTTTTGCGCTATCCGAGCTAATTCGCACTATGACAGTTACTACAGTTCTTGAAGCTATCTGGGCATTCTCTGCCGTGGGTTTGATTGTTTTGGTATTACTGCACAGTCCCAAAGGTGATGGGATCGGTGCGATCGGCGGTCAGGCACAGTTATTTAGCAGTACCAAAAGTGCCGAAACAACCCTAAACCGCGTTACTTGGGCATTGGTAGTGACGTTTTTAGGTTTAACAGTAGTTTTAAGTGCTGGTTGGTTGAATAGATAAATTGTAGAGGCGTTCCCGGGAACGCCTCTACAATTTATCTATAGTCGAGCGCGAAACTTAGAACTGAAAATTTTTGAACTTTGCCGTTGTGACAATACGCTGTCATAAAGCTGCTCTAGCCGGTCGATATTCTGACTCAGGGTATAGCGCTCTAATACTCGCTGTCGCGCTTTTTGCCCTAGTAAGATGGTAAGTTCTGGATGATCTTGAAACAAAGGTAGCAGAGTTGATAATTGTGACGTGACGCGCCTGGGAGTGAGGACTACACCAGCGCCATTCTCTAACACTTCCCCATCTGCACCCACATTTGTAGCTAAACATGCCAGACCACAAGCCATTGCCTCTAACAAAGAAATTGACAATCCCTCTACCAAAGACGGCAAAACAAACACATCGCTACCACGCAAAATCTCCAACCGTCGACTTTCATCGGCAATATATCCTAACCAGTAAATGCCAAATTCTGCGCTGTAGAAAGGTCGTAAAGAAGCGGTAAGGGGACCATCACCTACCATGAGCAATTTACTACTAGGTTTCATATCCGCTTGCTTCCAGGCGCGAAGCAATGCTTCGATATTTTTTTCCGCAGCAATTCGACCTTGATAAACGAATAGTCGTTCGGCGTGGAATTCTTGCTTGATACGTGAAATCCCAGGACTATATTTCTCTACGTCTACGCCGTTGGGGATCACTGCTACTTTGTCAGCAGTCAAACCCATTTTGGCAAACAACTCTCGCTGAACTTCCGAAAAGACGATAACGCGATCGTAGTTGATTAAAAATGGAGCATACAGTTGATATGCCAGCAATTGAGTACCCGATACGAGTTTTGCCCCTTTACCAGCATAGGGAGTGTGGAAAGTTGCAATAAGGGGTAGGTTCAGCTCCTCGCAAATCTCTGGCAGGATGAAATCTAGGGGAGATAGCGTTAAAGATGCATGAACTAAATCTGGTTTTAACTCCCGTAGCGACTGAGTTAAAACCTTTGTTGCCCCTAAAGTCGGGATTGTATAGACTTGAGACTTATAGAGGAAAGGTAGAGGGACTTCTGGGCAGTCGGGCCAATTATCCCGCTTAGCTTCTTCTTCTTCTTGAGTGAAGTGAAGAAAACTAACCTGATTTCCTCGGTCTAGCAAGGCATTAGTAACTTCTCGACTGTAAGTAACATTGCCACAAAAGGGTGATTTTTTTCCAATCCAGGCAATATGCATTCGGTTGCGGCTCGATTTTCCGATCTAGTAAGAGACTTAGGGAGTTGGGAGTCGGGTGTGGTAGTTGGTAGTTGCTCCTCTGCTCCCAGATCCCA
>NZ_PYCI01000043.1:0-45914 GCF_003015105.1 Chroococcidiopsis sp. CCALA 051
CCCTTGTCCCCTTGTTCCCTCTTCCTCCGACTCCCGACTTCTACCTGCGGTACGCGGCGATGATACAGTTTCAAGCTGCTACTGTCGGGTAAAGCCCAAGTTTTTTGTAAATTGAAATCAGGGGACTGTTCCACGTACTGCACCATAGCACTTTGAGCATCTGGAACCGAACCTTGTTCGCCTGTTTTCGTGACAAACCAATCGAGCGATCGCCCGTCTTGGACAATTTGCTGTTGGCGCGTCCCTACTTGCCGTCCATAAACCTGAAAATTTCGTAATGCTCCAAAATAATTTAAGCTGTGTTGATTGACTTCTAACGTTGAAGGCAATACACCCAAATTGGATCTAATATTAGGCGCGGTTTGGACGATCTCTTCAATAACTTGAGCATGGGGATATTCTGAACCCATGTAAGCATAATGTGTGGCATTAGGACTGAGAATTGAAGCAACACGGCTACCTAATATTCCTCCTATAGGAAACAAATTTAACCCCGTGACTAACACTGCTAAACCCACCGTACTCCAGCGAACTTGCTGTCCCCAGCGCCCGCGCCAGCACGTCATCCCATAGGCAAGCAATAGCGCGACTCCAGGTAAATAAGGCACGACATAGCGGCTATCTTTATTAATGTTGAGCGAACAAAGCAGATAAGCTCCGATGAGGAAGATTGCAAGCCATATGAGGGAGTCGGGCTTCAGGTGAGGTTCTCTCCGCATCGGAGCCGCGTAGCCGGGAGTCGAATTCTTCTTTTGACTTTTGACTTTTAACTTTTGACTTTTATAAAGTAACAGTCCTACGATTGGTAAGAGCAACAGTACCCAAGAAATATGCTCGGGGAGTAGTTTCGAGTAGTAAGTCCAAGCATCAAGGGTATTGAGGGCTGGATCGCCTTCAGCTAGGGCAGAATCTATTGTTGCTCGTTTTCCCCCAGTTAGAATCAGCAACCAATTTGTCTGATACCACGGCATAAACACGATCGCCGATAGCAGTAGAGCGATCGCAAATTGGCAGATCCGCCCAATATGAGGTTTGCGAATCGTTTCAACCCCAGTCCAGACGATCGGCACGAACAGAAAAAACAACGCTGTCTGCTTGACTAACAATGCTAAACCTAGAGAAATGCCAAATGCGATCGCCCAAAACCAACTTGAAATTCGGAATTCGGAATTCGGAATTCGGAATTTGTTTTGACTTTTGACTTTTGAATTTTGACTCTTCCACACTGTCAGACACCAAAAACACAGTGTCACGACAGCCGTAAGGGGATAATCGAGTAAAAAGTCTAGGCGTAACTTATATAATCCTGGGATGAGTTGACATATGCCAGCTGCCCATAATCCGACTTCGGCGCTAAATAGTTGTATCCCTAGTCCGTAGACGGAAACAAGCAGGATGGCACTGAAAAATGAATTTACCAACGTAGCGCGATCGCCGCCAGTGCCAAAAATCAGTTGGGTAATAGCCGCAGCAATCTGCGTTAAGGGAGGGACTTTTGTGGAAAGCTGCCAAAAGTCAGTCCACCAATCGCTACTGAACCACTGAGGCTGTTGTAGTGCTTGCCAGTAATTCAACGAACTCGTAAGATATTCCGCCCGATCCCAATCTGGAACAGAACGATCGCAAGCAAACCAGATGCGATCGATCGCTACTCCCGCTAACCATATCAGCAGGAGAATGAGTAAATGGTGCTGTTTGAATTTAGCTAACACGAAATCAATAGGTTGAGCCTAATTTCTTCCTCATTTTGACATGGGGAATGCCAGCTTCTTCAAATACTGCTCCTTCTGGCTCAAAACCTAATTTTTGATGCAATCCCTGGATGTATTCTTGGGAGTGGATGACGACTTCTTGCATCTTTTTTTGGGCTGCCAGCTCGATCGCTTTTTCCATGATTAATTTACCAATGCCTTTCCCTCTAACAATTGGCAAGACCGCTAGCCTCTCAATTTTTGCCGTGCGATCGTCTAAATACCTAATTCTAGCAGTGCCGATTGGTTGGTCATTGATGTATGCAACGATCTGATCTGAGGTTTCATCTTTGCCATCAAAATCTAATTCTGGCTCTATTCTCTGTTCTAATTGAAAAACTGCCGCTCTCACCGATCGCATGGCTGAAAAATCTTCGGGTAATTCAGCAACTTTAATTGTTAAATTAATATCAAAATTCCTTGACATCTACTCAAGATAATTTCATTTACTACAGATTATCTTCAATAACTTTGTGTCTTTGCGACTTTGCGCGATCGATTTATTTTAAGCAAATAACGATGCGATCGCACAGGTAAAACCAGGTAATAAAGGTGAATTTAACTCATCTCCACTCATCAAAGTGGCAACTAAATTTAAAACCGCTTGTTCGCGCCGATAAACTTCAACCTGTTGCTTGCGCCAATCTACAATCCAATACTCTCTGACTCCTCTGGCTGAATAAAGCTTAAGTTTCAATTCGCGATCGCGCTTCTCATTTTCACTACCAGAAGATAGCACTTCTACAACTAATTCCGGTGCAGCAGTTAAATGTCCAGCTTCATCCAATAAGACAGATAATCTGTCGTTGCTAGCCCAAACCACATCGGGAATCACAGCATCAGTATCGGAAAAAATTACTCCAGGGGCAGGTACAACTTCTCCCAATCCTGTATTTTGCGACCATAGACCCAATGCAATAATAATTCTGGCACAAGCTTTTTGATGTTTCCAATGTGGCGCTCTGGTCACAAATAACTCTCCATCGATAATTTCGTAGCGATTGCCGTTATCTGGAAACAACTCTAAATCGGCAGTTGTCCAAATGACTCTATCGGTTATGGGTAAATTCATGATGGCAAAATTGGAAATTACAATTTGGGACAGGGCGGGTTGATTGATATTGTTGAATGGAAACAGAAATTTTTGGTGAACTTACAATTTGGGACAGGGCGGGTTTAGCAATATTGTTGAATGGAAACAGAAATTTTTGGTGAACCCGCCCCTACGATTATTTGGACACATCCACAATCGATTTATTCTGCACCTTCGATGGGGGCAAAACCCTGACGCTGAACGTTTTCCGTAACTGTACGCGGCTCCAAAAATTGTAATAAATAATCGGGACCACCAGCTTTGGAACCAACTCCAGACATTTTAAAGCCGCCAAAGGGTTGTCTGGCAACGATCGCACCTGTAATCGTGCGGTTGATATACAAGTTACCAACTTCAAATTGTTCCTGTGCCATCTGGATATGAGATGGGGTACGAGAATACAGTCCCCCCGTTAAAGCGTAGTCAGTACCGTTAGCAACGGCGATCGCCTCTTCAAAGTTCTTCACCCGAATCACCGCTACCACGGGACCAAAAATCTCTTCTTGGGCGATCGTGGCGGTGGGAGGCACTTCGGTAAAAATCGTAGGATTGACAAAATAGCCGTTATCTGGAGCAGGAATTTCTAACGCGACTTTTGCTTCTTGTCGCCCTTGCTCGATATACTCGCGGATACGTGCTTGCGCGTTACCGTCAATCACGGGACCAACCTGAGTGCTGGGTAATTCCGTTGCACCGATGTTGAGCGATCGCGTCGCTTCTACTAAGCGGTGAATGAAAGTATCGTAGACTGAATCTAAAACAATGACTCTTGATGCAGCCGAACACTTTTGTCCGCTGTAACCGAAAGCCGATTGCACCACACCCACCACGGCTTGGTCTAGATCGGCACTTTCATCGACAATCATCCCATTCTTACCACCCATCTCGGCAATGACGCGCTTCAGATGCTTTTGTCCTGGTTGAACTTTTGCCGCTTCAGCATAAATCCGACAACCCACTTCGCGGGAACCTGTAAATGCGATCAGATGGGTATCGGGATGGTTGACTAGGTGCGCCCCAACTTTAGAACCTTTGCCAGGGACAAATTGATAGACACCTTTGGGAAATCCGGCTTCAACCAAAATTTCCGTTAATTTTGCCGCAATGACTGAAGATGTTTCCGCAGGCTTGAGGAGAGTACAGTTTCCTGCTACCAAGGCGGCTACAGTCATACCAGTGGCGATCGCTAAAGGAAAATTCCAGGGAGAAATCACCACCGCAATTCCCCTCGGTTGGTAAAGGTAACGGTTTGTTTCTCCTGCTACGTCGTAGTTGTAACCTGCATCCAATCTTTCCATTTCCGCCGCATAATAACGACAAAAATCGATCGCCTCCGATACTTCTGCATCGGCTTCTTTGACGGGTTTACCAACTTCTAGCACGATCCAAGCCGATAGTTCGGCGCGGCGTTGTTCCATCAAATCGCCAGCTTTACGCAAAATACTTGCCCGTTGTTTGGCTGGGGTATTTTTCCACCCAGGAAACGCCGCCTTCGCCGCTTGCATTGCCTGTTCTGCTTGTTCGACGCTGAGGAGTCCAACTTTTCCCACCACCTCGCTGAAATTTGACGGATTCACAGAATCAATAATTTCTTCTGTAGAAACGTACTCGCCATTTACTAGAGGCAAATAGGTTTTGCCAAATAACTGTCGCACTTGTTGAAAAGCCTGTTGTGACATCTCTCTCGCCTCGACTGCGGCGTAGTCTGTATCTGCTGCTGGATGAAATGGTTTTTGTAGAGACGTTACATGTAACGTCTCTACATTTTTAACCATCGGTGGCGCGATCAATTCCTCAATCGGACGTTCTTCCAAATTTTGACGTAGGAAGGAACTATTTGCGGTATTTTCCAACAAACGGCGAATCAAATAAGCCATTCCAGGTAAAAGTTCGCCGTAGGGACAGTACACCCTTACCCGATAACCGCGATCGCTCAACGCTTTTGCCAGTTTATCGCCCATGCCATACAGCACTTGCATTTCAAAGCGACGACGAGGAATGTTGAGAGTTTCAGCGATCGCGATCGCATGGGCTTGCGATCGCACGTTGTGGCTACCTATTGCCGAATAGACGTATTCGTGATTTTCTAACAACAACTGGGTAATTTTTTCAAAATTAAGATCTGTGGCTGCTTTGTCATTAAATACGGGTTGCTGCCAGTGCTTTTGTTCGGCTTTAATTGTTTCCTGATCCCAGTAAGCACCTTTAACCAGTCTTACGGTTAAGGGATAGCCTCGCTGTTTTACCCAAGCGATTAAATCTTGCGTATCTCGTTCGCTATCGCGCAAATATGCTTGAACTGTGACACCAACATCTGTACGACTGCGAAATTCTTCTTCTTGAAGGACTTGTTTTAAAATAGAAAAAATCAGGTCTTTATAAGCGTATTGTTCCATATCAAAATGGATCGATACGCCTAATTCTTGGGCTTTTCTTAATACAGTACGAATGCGATCGCTAACTCTTGCCGCACTACCTGCCGCATCCAACGGATCGAACTGAGAGTAAAACGCCGTCAGCTTTACCGACACTTGTACCTGTGATAAAGCTTCCCCATCAGCTTCATCAATCTGTGCGACTGGCTTCCAATTCTTGCTAGCTGCTGCCAGCTGTGCCATTAAATCTAAATAGCGTTCTAAATATGACTGCGCTTCCGCTTCGGTAATGACTGCTTCACCCAAAATATCGATGGTGAACGCCATTTTTTCCTTGCGCAGCCGTTCGATTGTCTTTAATGTCTGCTGGATATTTTCTCCAGCAATATATTTATGCGCTAATGTTTCTACAGCTGTAGATACAGTCGTCGCTGCTACCTGTCCCGGCATAGAATCTGGGTTAGCAAAATTGAGCATTCCTTTCAAGGCAGTCGGAAGTTCTACCGACTCATCGCCAAGGTATTCTTGTAAATGGCGGGCAATTTCTGGCTTACTCCGTAAAGCAGGTAAACAGTCAATAAAACGAAATAGCTGCACCCGCAACCCAGGATTACTCATTGCCCAGGCGAGTAACTTGTCATCCCAGCGCATTTGGTCGCGAATTGAGGCAAAAAACGAACGATTTTCTCGCGTCGCCGCTAGCAATTGTTTGGCGATTTCTTGCGTTTTTGGTTCGTAGGTGGTTGGTTGTGCTTGTAATACCACAGATGGCAGACTCCCTGTTTAAGGCATTGAGGCAATTCAATTTCGATCTACGTGCGATAACTTGAAGGCGATCGCTCCCCTATTGAAAGGTTTTCACTCCCTCTTAACTTGATTTGTAGCATAAATAACCGTTTGCAGTTGTGAGTCATTATGTTCGGTCTATTAACCAGACATTTATATTTGTAGCCCTTGATAAGTTACGTTTTAATAACTATATTTTGACAGCAAATAAATTTTGACTGTCTTAAGGGTTAGCAACTGAAAACTAGAAATAAAAAGTAAAAGCTAAGAAGATGGGAAACCGTCCAAATGGAACAGCGCAACAAATATTTATTCTTGTCAGAATGGGAGTTGAAACTCATTAAGGGAAAATGCTATGACTGCTACGCTGTCTGCACCCCAAGCGATTGAGTCTTGGTTGGGTCAAGAAGCAGAAGACCTCCTCACGTACAAAGCTAAGGTTCCCAAAGATTTGTTACATCTGCCAAGCCCAGACATGGTAGACCGAATTTTCAGCATTAGCGATCGCAATCCGCAAGTATTGCGCAGCCTTCAACAACTCTACTCACACGGGCGATTGGCAAATACGGGTTATCTTTCAATTTTGCCAGTAGACCAAGGAATCGAACACTCCGCAGGGGCTTCGTTTGCACCCAATCCGATGTATTTCGATCCAGAGAATATCGTTAAATTGGCAATGGCAGCCGAGTGTAACGCTGTTGCTACCACGTTGGGCGTTTTGGGTATAGTGTCTCGCAAGTACGCCCACAAAATCCCCTTCATTGTCAAAATCAATCACAACGAGTTACTCACTTTTCCCAATCAATTCGATCAAGTTTTGTTCGGTTCGGTCGAGCAAGCTTGGAATTTAGGAGCTGTAGCAGTTGGGGCTACAATATACTTCGGTTCGGAAAACTCCACGCGCCAAATTCAAGAAATTAGCCGTGCTTTTGCCCGCGCCCACGAATTAGGAATGGCAACTATTTTGTGGTGCTATTTGCGTAACAACGCCTTTAAACAAGACAAAGATTATCATCTAGCTGGCGACCTCACCGGACAGGCAAACCACCTGGGTGTCACGATTGAAGCCGATATTATCAAACAAAAACTGCCAGAACTCGATCGCGGTTACGAAGCTGTTGCTAAAGCTAGCGGCAAAAGCTACGGCAAAACCAACGAAAGAATCTACACCGATTTAACGAGCGATCATCCAATCGATCTCACCCGCTACCAAGTTCTCAATTGTTACAGCGGACGAGTGGGATTAATTAACTCTGGTGGTGCTTCTGGTAAAAATGATTTTGCTGAAGCTATTCGTACGGCTGTAATTAACAAACGGGCTGGCGGTTCTGGCTTAATCTCCGGTCGCAAAACCTTCCAACGCCCCTTTGAAGAGGGAGTCAAGTTATTCCACGCGATTCAAGATGTTTACCTCTCTCCAGAAGTAACTATTGCTTGATGCTGTAGAAGTAGGACTTTGGATAGTTTTATCCAAAGTCCCAATTTGTCTTAATTGCCTTGTTTTTGCGGGTCTTCTTCATCCATAACCTGAGCCAGCATCCAAGGAACTGGCAAAGTTTCCCAGCGCGATTGAGAACGCTTGGGTAAAGCTAGCTGGCGATCGCGATTTCGTTTGGTCAAACGAGGACTTTTCATACTCTCATCCTCCAATTTTACAAATCGTAAGATTTACTGAGTTTAAGGAGAAATTAAGTTGCTCCTACTGCCCAGCATGACAAACCTGCATGAAAATCATTTAAATTCTGCATGAGAATCTTCTCATTAAATCGGTGCAGCGTTATTTGTTGTACGGCAGTTTTGACTCGCTCGAAAGGTAGCTTGGTAGTTAGGCGAGATGCCGGAGATTGCAGAAGTTCAACCCTTCGAGTGAAGTGAGTAACTTTACTAGAGCCAGTGTATGAGGAAGCACTTCTATTTCATCATCCAACTACAGGCAGAAGTCGTTTAAGAAAGCAGCAGAAAGGAGTCGTAGGGGCGGGTTTTGTCCTCAGATTCCTTACCCAAGTGGGAAATCTTTAGCTAAACGCGCCCGTACACAAATTAGCCGTCGCAAATCTGACGCTAAACGCGCCCGTACACAAATCAAAATTCTTAGCAGTAAAAGACACAAATTCAGACGTTTACTTTAAGATATGCTTAACTGAATTGGAGTTTTGCAATCGGTAGTGACAATGAAACTGGCAGCACGAGTGGGTAAGGTAACGCCTTCTTTGACCTTGGCAATTTCCGCCAAAGCCAAAGCCATGAAAGCTGAAGGAATAGATGTTTGTAGCTTCAGCGCCGGAGAACCAGACTTTGATACTCCAGAACACATCAAAGCAGCCGCAAAAAAAGCCTTAGATGAAGGTAAGACGAGATATGGTGCGGCGGCTGGGGAACCCAAGTTAAGACAGGCGATCGCTCGCAAGCTGAAAACAGATAATGGTCTAGACTACCAAGCTGAAAATATCATCGTTACCAACGGTGGCAAACACGGTTTATACAATTTAATGATGGCGCTGATTGACGTGGGAGACGAGGTAATTATTCCCGCCCCCTACTGGCTGAGCTATCCTGAAATGGTCATTCTCGCTGGCGGAACACCCGTGATCGTCCAGACGGATGCTAGCTGTAAAATTACTCCAGACCAGTTGCGTGCTAGCATTACGCCTCAAACTAAGCTATTTGTTCTCAACTCTCCTTCTAACCCTACAGGTGTCGTCTATACGCCAGAAGAATTGCAGGCACTCGCGGAGGTTGTAGTTGAGAAGGATATTTTAGTTGTCTCGGATGAAATTTACGAGAAATTACTATATACAGATGTAAAACACGTCAGTATCGGTTCTCTAGGTAAAGAAATCTTTGACCGTACCATTATCAGTCATGGCTTTGCTAAAGCTTACTCAATGACGGGTTGGCGTGTCGGCTATTTAGCGGGTGCGGTAGAGTTAATTAAAGCTGCGAGTACGATTCAAGGTCATAGTACGTCTAACGTGTGTACCTTCGCTCAATTTGGCGCGATCGCGGCTTTAGAGAGTTCTCAAGAATGCGTCGAACAAATGCGTCAAGCTTTTGCTAAAAGGCGAGAAGTCATGATGCAAAGATTAGATGCAATTCCAGAAGTGACTTATGCCAAGCCCGATGGAGCATTTTACATTTTTGTCGATATCAGTAAAACTGAGAAGACATCAATGGATTTTTGTCAAGAACTTTTAGAGTCGTACCAAGTTGCGGCAATACCTGGAATTGCCTTTGGATCGGGCGATCGCATTCGTCTTTCTTATGCTACCGATATGACATCAATTGAAAAAGGCATGGATCGATTAGACAAATACATCCGCTCTTTGTTTTAGCCACTACTTTTAGGCACGTACCAAAATTTATCTTGGCACTAAATTAGATTGCCTTCAGCCCCCCTTTTTAAGGGGGGTTGGGGGGATCGAGATCTGAGACTTTCTCGTACATAACTCTTATCAAGTATTTCATCCTCATTACCCAACTGGAGCCGGTGAGGAATTTTTACTAACACCTGCCAACGGGGGTTATAGATACTAGGCAGACAACCACCTAATACTATCTCCCCTCTTCTTGCTGCCTCACTATCTTTTGGACTCGGCATTCCATAAATTATTGGCAAAACTTTGACTTTTATACCGCTGCTATTTTCAGGGTGAAAAGCTACTGAAGCGTGCGTAAAAAATAGCATAGTTCCAAATACTAGCAAACCCATATTAACTACTTTATTTCTCACTATCAAAATTTCTGAATAAGTATTATAAATAACAATTTGTAGTAGGGGGCGTTAGCTTTTGGCGTAACGCACCCTACCAATACTATAAAACTATAGACTTGGCTTGGATTTATGCCACTCTGTAGCTTGTTCGTAAGCGTGAGCCACTTGAAATAATTGGTCTTCCCGCAACACATTTCCAATCAATTGCATCCCAATCGGCATTCCTTTCTCGTCAAAACCGCAGGGAATACTCAATCCTGGCAAACCTGCCAAATTTACCGTAATTGTCATCAAATCGGTTAAATACATACTTAGCGGATCGTCAGTTTTTTCCCCTGCTTTAAATGCTGTCATGGGAACTGTGGGGGTAACTAACACATCCACTTGCCCAAAAGCAGTTTCAAAGTCTTGTTTAATTAAAGTACGAACTTTTTGCGCCTTTAAGTAATAAGCATCGTAGTATCCAGCAGATAAGGCATACGTTCCTACCATAATCCGACGCTTGACTTCCTTTCCAAAACCCATTGCCCTAGTCCGAGCGTACATATCAATTAGATTCTCAGCATCAGGAACGCGCAAACCATATTTTACGCCATCGTAACGTGCCAAATTAGCTGAAGCTTCGCTAGGGGCAATGATGTAATAAGTTGGCAAACCATAGCGGAAACGCGGACAGGAAACTTCTTTAATTTCCGCGCCGAGTTGCTTTAATTGCTCGATCGCTTTATTAACAGCTTGTTCTACAGCCGGATCTAAACCCTCAGCAAAAGTTTCTCTCACGATCCCAATTCGCATCGATTTGAGATCGGGTTTGAGAAATTGGGTGTAGTCAGGGATTTCGACCTTCAAACTCGTAGAATCTTTCGGATCGTAACCCGCGATCGCGCCTAATAAAATTGCCGCATCTTCTACCGTGCGCCCAAAAGGTCCAATTTGATCCAAAGAGGAAGCAAAAGCCACCAAACCATAACGCGACACTAATCCATAAGTTGGCTTCATGCCCACAACACCGCAAAAAGATGCAGGTTGGCGGATCGAACCACCTGTATCGGAACCCAGGGAAACGACGCACTCATGCGCCGCTACAGCCGCCGCCGAACCCCCAGAAGAACCGCCAGGAACCCGTTCCAAGTCCCAAGGATTAGCCGTGAGTTGAAATGCGGAGTTTTCGGTGGAACTCCCCATCGCAAACTCGTCTAAGTTGGTTTTTCCCACTGTCACCGCCCCAGCATCCGCTAATTTTTGCGTTACCGTTGATTCGTAGGGCGGGACGAAGTTTTCTAAAATCTTGGAGGCGCAAGTCGTGGGAATCCCCTTGGTACACATATTGTCCTTCACACCCACGGGAATCCCAGCCAATAACCCAATCTCTTCTCCAGCCGCAATTTTGGCATCCACGGCTTTCGCTTGTTCCAGTGCTTTATCCGCTGTCACGCACAAAAAGCTGTGGATCTTTGGTTCTAGTGCTTGAATCCGATCCAGCACCTCTTGCGTAATTTCCACCGCCGAGCGTTCTTTCTTCACTAGTTGTCCGTGCAACTCGCGGATGATGGATGCCATCTCTCGCTTCCTCTTTGCTTCACAGTCCAAACTATAAGTATAGAGCGTCTGAGCGGAAACTAGGGGCTAATTTTATAGAGACGCGATCGCGTCTCTATAACTCTTTCACCGAGTCCGAAATATGTCCTGGGAAGAAATCTATGCCGACTGCTGATTTCAATAAGTAAGCAAATAATAAAATTACGCCGCTAATGACTAAGTTAGCTCCCAAAAGGAGCATAACAACCGCAATCGCATTACCGATTCTGGCAAGTCTTTCAGGTATATATTGCCGATTGCGTTTTCGACGATCTTTACCAACAAATAGAACTAAATAAAATCGAGAAAATATCAGATCGATATTAAATCTAAAATCTACAATTTTGGGTGAGGGTTGAGGGATTGCTTGAGTTAAAACATTTATTATACCTTGGAGCTGCTCTGTATTAAAACTTGCCAAAATATTTGGTTCGATCTGCTGTAAATAGTATTCTGGAGTTCTAGTTCGATAATTAGGCAGATTAACTTGCTCTTTAATAGGTGAGTCTTTCACAAATACCTCTAAATATGGATTGAAATATATTCTTAAAATTGAGAAATCAAATAAAAATCCAGAGATTTATTGTTTCGATTAATTCTCATTCGCTTAATTTAGGAATAATCCTTCGGCTAATATTCTGCCTATGCCTAGACCTACCGAAGTAAAGATTGCCAAAAACCAAAAGGCGAAATGTTTATTTAACCCCGCAGATAGTAACGCATGTTTTACTTGAGCTAAGGTCAAAATTAATCCTAATGCCATAATCCAAGTCATAGCTAAACCAAATGCCCAAGGCGGAATTCCTGCCCAAGGAATGCTTTGAGGCCAAGTCATAGCAAAAGCTCCAACCCAAACCAGTAAAACAATCCAAGCTACAGCCAAAGCAACAGCATCAAAACCAACCCAAGCTAAATGCACGGTAATGACTTGCGTGCCTGTCCAAGTAAACCAGTTCGCATTACAATCGGATAATAGCCAACCAGTGCCTATGTATCCAAGCAATAATACTAGTAAATAGAGCCTTGAAATTCCATTTAACCGCGATACTTTTACGTTCATTTCAAATTAAATTCAAAGGTTTTGCGCGCTTACTTGTTCTGATAAATGAAAAATGACAAATGACAGCCATAACGGTAGATATAATGAACCATTTAGAATCTGCGATATTATAAGTATTCCTATAGTTGTAGCGATCGCAAATCAGAAAAATTACTGATAAATAGGCGATCGCAATAAAGAGACGATAAAGTAGTAAAACTAAAAAATATTGATGACAGCTTCTGTTGTGAATTTGCATGTTTACGTCCAAGGCAAAGGCTTACCGATCCTCTGCTTGCACGGTCATCCTGGTTCTGGTTTGAGTATGTCCGTGTTTACTCAACACCTATGCCAACGCTTTCAAACAATAGCCCCCGACTTGCGAGGATACGGCAATAGTCGCACGCAGACTGATTTTGCCATGACCGATCACCTGTGTGACTTGGAAGCACTCCTCGATCGCTATCAAATTAGTGAATGTTTAGTTTTAGGTTGGTCTTTGGGTGGAATTTTAGCGATGGAATTAGCTTTAAGGCTTCCAGAACGAGTTAAGGGACTCATTTTAATCGCTACAGCTGCTCGTCCTCGCGGCAGTCATCCAGCAATTAGCTGGCAAGATAATTTGTATACTGGCTTAGCGGCGATCGCAAATGCTTTACAACCTGGCGATCGGTGGCATATAGATACTTTTGGTAAGCGCTCGCTTTTTCGCTACCTGGTTCAACAGCACACTCCCGCTACTTACGAATACATTGCTAAATATGCTGTGTCAGCGTATTTGCAAACTTCTTCTCCTGCCCAACGCGCTCTCTTTACGGCGCTTAAATCTGGTTACAATCGCCTTCAGGATTTATCGCAGATTCAGTGTCCTAGTTTAATTATGGCGGGAGCAGCCGACCGTCATATTACTCCAGAATCGAGTCAAGAAACTGCACAACATTTACCCAATTCTGAATGGATTTGTTACCCGAATACCGCACATTTGTTTCCTTGGGAAATTCCCGATCGCGTTTTGAGCGATATTGATAAGTGGTTGGTATTACATTCATTGATTTAATTCATGTAGAGATACAAAAATCCCCATCTCTCGAACTATAAAAATCTTTTTAACACCTCAACTGTAGCTAGTCCTGTTTTTCCCCAACTAAATTGACTGGCTCTGGTTAAACTTGAATTAGACAGCCGCGATCGCAGTTGACGATCGGTAACTATACTTTCCATAGCAGCAGTAATCTCCTCAATGTTGTAGGGATTCACTAATAAAGCCGCATCGCCTGTTACTTCTGGTAAAGAGGAAAGATTGGACGTAATTACAGGAGTACCGCAAGCCATCGCTTCGAGTACGGGTAAGCCAAATCCTTCCCACAAACTGGGAAAAACTAATGCGATCGCCCGATTGAGTAAAATTGGTAGTTGTTCGTAGGGAATGTAATCTAGAAACTTGACGCGATCGGCAATTCCTAATTCTATACTTTGTGCTTCTAGCTTTGGAGTATAGCGGCGATCGCCCGTTCCAGCTAGTAGTAAATCGCAATTTTGGCAACTCGACATTTTTGCAAAAGCTGCAATTAATCGATGTAAGTTTTTGTGCGGATCGTGACGACCAATATAAATAAAGTAAGGACGAGTTTCATTCTGCTGAGCTAAGTTGAGCCAGCGGAAATGGTTTGCATCATATGCTAAGGGTATGGGAGTAATTTTAGCGGCTGGGATGTGGAAAAAGTCAATAATATCTGAGGCTGTCGCAGTGGAGTTACAAATAACGTGCTGTGCTTGGCTGAGAACTTGGGGGATGTAATAGCGGTGATAGGGAGTTAAGGGTGAAAGTCTGGGAAAGCGCAAGGGGATGAGATCGTGAACTGTGACGATGTAGTGACAGCGCGTGTAAAGGGGTGCTTCTGGAACGGGAGAGAATAATAATTGCGATCGCAATTGGCGATAAATTTGCGGTAGTTGCAATTGCGTCCAGAATAAACGCCGCAAATGTCCGACTGTCCCTTGTTCTGGGGTTAAGTTAGCAGGAATGGGATAATATGTGTCTTGAGTCTGCGGTGTGGGTAGAAGACGAGCAGCAACAGGCGAAATTAGGAAGGTAGGATCGAGCGATCGCAAGTACGGAATTAAATTCAGAGCGTAAGTTGTAATTCCTGTCGGTTTATTGATGAGAAAAGATAAGTTAATTAGCATTCGCTGACAATACACTTGCTCAGACTTGCTCTACCCAAATCGGATTGCTCAGATACCATTGAATTGTCTTTAACAACCCACTATCAAAGTTCTCTTTTGGTTGCCAGCCTAATTCTCTAGAGATTTTGCTGCAATCTATAGCATACCTTCTGTCGTGTCCGAGACGGTCTTTGACAAAGGTAATTAAAGAGGAGTGACGAAAATTAGGTTTGGGAGCCAAATCGTCAAGAATAGCGCAAATTTTCTCAACGACTGCGATGTTAGTTTGTTCGTTTTTCCCCCCAATATTATAAGTTTCTCCTACGCGACTATGTTGTAAAACTAGATAGAGAGCTTCGCAGTGATCTGTAACATACAACCAATCTCGAATATTTTGCCCATCTCCATATATTGGTAAAGGTTGACCGTGTAAAGCGTTGAGAATGATTAAGGGGATTAGTTTTTCGGGAAACTGACGTGGACCGTAGTTATTCGAGCAATTAGTAATTAGAGTGGGAAAACCATAGGTATGACAGTAAGCTCGGACGAGATGATCTGAGCTGGCTTTTGACGCAGCGTAGGGACTATTTGGCGCGTAAGGGGTATCTTCTCGAAATGGCGGAGCTTTTGGTTCTAAAGAGCCGTAGACTTCATCTGTAGAGACGTGTAAGAAACGGAATTGCTCTTGTTTGTATGCAGATAGTTTGTCCCAATAGGCTTTGCTAGCTTCTAACAGTTGGAATGTTCCTACTATATTAGTTTGAATAAAATTTAAAGGAGTTTGAATCGAGCGATCGACATGGGTTTCAGCCGCAAAGTTAATAATTGCATCTGGCTGGTATTGGTCTAATAAATGAGATAATAGCTCGCGATCGCCGATATCTCCACGGATAAAATGATAATCGCGATCGTCCTGCAATTCGGCTAAATTTTGAGGATTGCTAGCATAAGTTAACTTATCTAAATTGACGATCCTTGCCCATTGCTTTTCTCTCGCTTCTAAAATGAAGTTAGAACCAATAAAACCCAAGCCACCAGTTACTAACAATGTTTGCATCTTCTTATAGGAGAGGTTAGCATCCATCATCGTGATGCGATCGCCAAGCCAACAATGATGCAGTTTAAACCAAATTCAATCGATACAGCCATTCTCAATTGGATAAGGTACATAGATCTGTAGGGGCGCACAGCTGTGCGCCCCTACGAATGCATTTAACCTACGTAGGAAACGCTATAACCAGAATATTTCTATACCAAGAG
Source organism: Chroococcidiopsis sp. CCALA 051 (assembly GCF_003015105.1). NCBI lineage: Bacteria > Bacillati > Cyanobacteriota > Cyanophyceae > Chroococcidiopsidales > Chroococcidiopsidaceae > Chroococcidiopsis > Chroococcidiopsis sp. CCALA 051. The sequence goes on from NZ_PYCI01000043.1 coordinate 15,761, forward strand.
ACTCCGGTAAGCCTTTAATGTTTCCCGTGCATTGTGCTGCCAAGAGTACTGTTTTGCTCTTGCTTTACCTTTCTGAATTAATTCATGTCGCAATTGAGAGTTATTAATAACTTCCCAAATTGCCTCGGCTAAGCTATTTGAATCGTTTGGGTCGATTAATATAGCTGCATCTCCCGCGATTTCTGGTAATGATGAAGTGTTAGAAGCGACTACCGGAGTGCCTAATGTCATAGCTTCTAGTACGGGTAAACCAAATCCCTCATAATAAGAAGGATAAACAAATACATCAGCTCTAGTATAAAATAGTGCCACTAATTCATCAGATAAATAGTCAAGATGGTAAATGTCTTGTTGATAAGGCGATGCCTCAATCGCCGCAAAAATGCTTTGATAATTCCATCCTTTGCGACCAATTAATACAAGATTGTGTTCGATCTTATATTTTTGTTTTAATTCATTAAATGCCACTATAATAGAAATGATATTTTTTCTAGGTTCTATGTTACTGACAAATAATAGATAAGGCTTGGAAAAATCGTAGTTAACTGACTGGCTGAGCTGTTCGAGATTTTGAGATGATAAGTAATTAGAACAGTAGCGACTTGCCAATGGTGTAACAAAAACTCGTTCGGCAGCAACATTGAGATATTGAATAATATCTTGCTTAGAACTTTCTGAGATGGTTAAAACTAAGTCCGTCCACCGCAGACATCGTTTGACTTTCTCTACATAACTTTTAGCGACTGCATTAACATATTGAGGATATTTAAGAAAAGCAACGTCATATATATTCATGACTTTGAAACTGCGATCGCAAGGATAAACCGAATAGTTAGTTCCGTGCAATATGTCTGGATTTCCCCAAGATTTTGCCAAGGATGACCAAATTGATTTGTAAGTAGGAAATAATAACAAATTAGAAACTCTAACTGGAATTGGTAGGAAATGAACTGAAGAATATTTCGTTAACACTTCAGGGACACTCCAATTACCGCGCAGCCAGTCTTTAATTCCAGGTTGATAGACAATACCTAACTCAAAATTTTCCTCTGCTTGCAGGGAGTAAAGCGATTGAATTAAGTTTGCTACCTGCAACCCGACTCCACTAGGTTGAGGAGTCATGGGAGTAGCATCAATGATGATTTTATGAACTGACACTGACAAAACGTAGATCGAAATAATTATTTCATTTTAGTCAGTTGTGCGGTCTATTGGTAAGCTTAGGCAACCCATTGCATATTCGTAAACATACCCACAAATTTCATTTGGAGTAACAATGAAGGAGTTGCCATCAACAATAGTAGGAAAACAATCCATTTTTGATTGAACAACCTGTAAAATTGCGTCCTAGATATAAGGTGAATCGTAGCTAGTACAAGCACTACATGTACGCAGAAAGTGTAGCGAACCATGCTCGTCATGGATAAGCTACTCATACCGCAAGCAGATAGATAAAACATGAGCCAGCCAGCTACATAAAATTCAGCTCTTTGTTTCCAACTCCCCTCTATCAAAAAAGGTGCTGCCTTCCGTTCGAGTAGAAAAACAATGAAAAAACTAATCAAAGCGAACGGTACTGAAATAGCATTAATTACACCAGGTAAATTCAAAATTTTAGGGTCAAGGAAAGCAAAATAACTTTCTGGCTTGAAAATGGCTAAATAGTTAGGTTTGACTCCCCATCCTATCGCTTGCGTTTGCATGTAGAAATTCCAAGCGCCAAACTTGAAATAGCAAAAGGCAAAGAATAAGAGAGAACCCAGAATAGAAACGGTGCTGACTAACAAATATTTGCTACTCTTTTGCCAAAACCGAAATGGTTTTGCTTGTCGATCTTTAGCGCTCAATAGCCAAAAATGAAATAGGGGATAGATGGCTATTGGTAGACCAACAACCCGTGTTGCAGTCATAACAAAGCCGTGTGTAGCAGCAAGAATCCAGGCAACGCGCTTTTTTGATGCAGTCCAGTAGAGAAAACCAAGCAACATCATTAAAAACAGCGATTCTGAGTAACCAGCGACTAAATAAAAAGCGGCTGGATGTACTAAAATTGCGATCGCACCGCAAAGGGATAGTCGATCGGAAATCCGCCAGCGTTGAAACAACAAAAATACATATGTCCAAAACCCCCAACAGGCTATCTGTGCGGCTAGTAGCAAAGCAGTTTGTGTGGGTAGATTGAAAATGTTCTTAATCGCCCCAGCAATGACAGGATAGCCAGGAAAAAATGCCACATTTGATAAATCTGGATTTTGCGGCGTGGGCGGAATTGTACTTCGATAGCCATGTTCGATGATATGCGTATACCAGTCACAATCCCATCGGCAAAGCTTAGAATAGCCCTCTACTAAATTTTGAGAATTTGAAAACAAACACCCGAAGAGAACTTGGATTAACGTAAATCCTAATCCTAAGCAGATAGCTTGGTAGATTTGCGGGTAACGTTTGAACCCAATGATATTTAGCACTGGCAATATCTTTTGATGTACGACAATTTATTCAGGCTTGCGAACAAACTCCTGTTGATTTGACGCAAAAGAATACATCTTGTGTCCCGTAAAGCTAAGTAGAGCTACGCAAGCAGCACTGACCAAACGGGCAGCAGTAGCATTCCAACCAGCATCGTCCATTAAAAGTTGTAACAATCCTAAATTTGCCAGCAAGCTGTTGAGGGCAACTGTGGCAAACACGGCATACTGAATTAGCCAGTTCTTCCAATAGATCCCGAAAACAAAGCGACGACTCAGCCAAAAATTAGTCGTCAATCCCATAAAATAGCTGACACACAAGGCTGAGACAGACCAAACGCCAGACTGAACGAGCAATGAAAAGATCGCGACATCAACGACTGTTGCGGCTCCACCTGTAAAGACATAGCCACCAAATTCTTTCAAGACTTTGAGTGTCTTTTGTTGGCGAGGTTTTTTCACCGTCTTATGTGTGGTGGTCTTAGCGGTGGCACTAGCTTCTTCTTGGTATTCGCTATCTGAATTAACCGACCAAAGATTGTGCTTGCCGGGACTCAAAACATTTTCTGCTGCTAGAATCCCCATCAATAAGCTATGGTCTTGATTGTTGTATTTAAATGCACCGTATCTTCCGACTAATTGAAGATTAGAAAATGGCTGCAAATACGACTGAATATCGCTTAGTGCTTGTTGATAGTTACCTGCATAAATGGGGTAAGTACGGGGTAAGCGAACGACAAATCCACCAGAAACTTTTTCGTGATGTAAAAGCCCAATTTTTCGCAGTTCTCGTTCTGCTCGCTCTAGCAATTCTGCTTCTGGTTGCTGCCACATCGGTTCGTCGTAGTTGCACCAATACTCGCAGCACAATGGTGTTTGATGCTGGTTTGGCAACATCTCAGGCGACCAGTTAGCAAAATTGGTGACTCGTCCTAATTGCACGCTTGGCTCGTTAATGTAAAGCCAGTTATCTGGGAATAAGTTATTGCCTTCAACGATTAAATAGACCAAAATTGTATTGCGAAACTTGAGAGACTTAGCAGCTGCGATCGCCTCTGATGGAGCAGGCGGATTCATTTGCTGCACCAACAGACTAATGGGTACGGAAGAAATTACACCACCGCAGTTGACTGTTGACTCCTCTCCCGTCTGGCGATTTCTTAAGGTGATTTGGGTAACTTGAGAGTTATCGTGGTGAACCTGGACGACTTCTGTATTTAACAACACGCTTTGATTGTGCTGGTGCAGGTATTCACCGATCTTTTCATACAATTGTCCCGAACCTAACCGAGGAAATTCAAAGCGATCGATTAGTGTTTTGACTTTGCCATCGTTACCCAATAAAGCACTTCGAGCTGCTTTCAATAAGGATAAGCCTTTAATCCGTTGTGCAGCCCAATCTGCACTAATTTCCGTACAGGGTATGCCCCAAAGTTTTTCCGTGTAAGCCTGAAAAAATATTTCAAATAGCCGCCGACCAAATCTACTTGTCACCCATTGGGCAAAATTGCGGGGATGGCGATTGGGAAATAACTGCGATTGAGCATATGAAACGAGAATCTTGACGCTCTCAATCGGTCCCATCGTCAGTAGAGCTTCTTTCGCTTTAAGCGGATAGCTGAAATACTTTCCCCCATAGTAGATGCGTGTCAAGCGATTGACAGTGACTCGATCTTTTCCTAAGACTTCACTCCAAAGTTTGAGTACGGGAGCGAGTTTGGTGAAAAAGCGATGCGGACCAAAATCTAGAATAAAGCCTTGATATTCAATACTTTTTGCTAATCCGCCTACCCTCGTATCTCTTTCTACTACTACGACTGGCTGACCTTTTTGAGTTAAGGTGTAAGCCGCTGCTAGTCCTGCTGGACCTGCTCCGAGAATATAGATTGGATTAGCTTTACTCATGTCACTCCACACTACACTAGACTACATATTTAAACTTTTATAAAGTTTCAGACAATATACCGTCATCGCGATCGCCTTGACAACCGCTATTTATTGTCAATATCTACAAATATGTCGAGTAGCTGAGCGTCAGCGTTAGCAAATCCACCAACTCTCTCTTACACCATTGTTTAGCATCAAGTATGCCTTTCCGTCTTTATAGATGGAACCCATAAAGCATCTCGCGATCGCATCTTTGGTTGTTTAAATATCGCAACTTCGCATACAGCACATATAAAAACAATATGACTTTTCTGGTCGATCGTTCAAAGCCTCACCACTAATAGCCTCCTCACAAAAATGTTTCATATCCAAGTTCTTATCAATAGTTTTAGACAGATCGATCAGACCTTTTGTTTCAACAATCTTAAAATTGTGCCTCTCTAAAATTTGGCACAAGTCACTGTAAAAGTATTCAATTTTATGTTCTGGATGAATATAACCTTTAGGACACTGTATTTGAGTTGCAGAACGATTGGGAGTATCCAGTGCCAGCTTGCCCCCTGGTTTCAACAACTTGTATGCTTGAGCAAACACTTTTTCAGCATCTTCTTGAGTTACGTGTTCGATCGATTGTCCCGACCAAATTAGATCGAAAGAACCTTCCTCAAATAAAGATAGGTCGCTCATGCTTGTATAGACATATTGAATCTCACAACTTTTGTATTTAATCTGTTGTGTCAACTCAGAAGCATTTAGCATCCTTTCATCGGGAGGTAAGTCGGCAATATATATTTTTTCTGGTAGATATGGATAACCAAAGCTTAACAAAGCACCACGAGCGTCACCCGTAGAAGCTCCTCCCAAGTCTAGAATAACTTTTGCTTCTGGAAGTACCGTTCTAATCAGTTTAAATCTAGCGTGATGAAGCTTGGCATTGAGTAGATGCCAATAGTCTTTACTACTCAATGGACGTAGTTGAAATTCAATAGAATCGACTAACATTCTCACTAAAGCAGTTCGACTCATACCCCTATCAAGCGCGTTCAACCAGTTTGCTAACCCCTCCGAGTCAATTTCGCGCTCAAAGATGATTTTATATGCCATTCTTAAATAGCTCTCATCAGAGAGCGTCTCCATTTCAGGCAAGCTTTCATGAGAGCAAGTTTGAGCGTTTAATTCGGGTTTAGCCAACTTTTTAACGATTGTTTTTACAGACTTGAGAGCTACTTTGGCAAAAATGTTTTTGGCATTCATCTTGCTAGCTTTTCGTTTTAAAATTTCAGATGATTCTTTCAAAGACCATCACCTTTTTTATCTACCTTAAGGCAGATATTATACTATTTTTTACTATGAAATGCTGACAATAAAAAACCCTAATTAGAGTAGCAATTACGCTACTCATATTCCGACCGAGCTTCTTATTGAACTCACAAAACTTTTGACGATCGCGAACTAATCCGCTCGGCGATCGCTACTGTTTTTTGTTGCTCTCCACGTTTAGAAAAAACAAAGTATGACTTTCTCGCAATCGATGTTTTTTCCATGTAAGCATCATACTTTTTATGTAAAACTTTTTCAACTTCTACTTCTCGGTGAAAACCATGCTGTTCAAATTGTTTTACCCACCAGTGCCAATCAGCCCAAATTAAATGTCCGTTAATCGGATAGCCGTCTTTATCGACGTGAAGCAGGTTAAAAGGCTTTTCTTCAGCAATATCTCGTTCCCACTCTTTAATATAAACAGGAAAAACTGTTCCAAAGATTGGATCTTCACCAAATGCCGGAATATTGCCAAATAAGTAACCGCCATCAACTAATATTCGATCTATGCGATCGAGATAGTCGTGTAGTTTGTTGGGGTTTAAGTGTTCAAATATATCCAAACCAAAAATGAGATCGTATTTTTCCGAAAGCTCTAGTTCTAACAAGTCTCCATGATGGATATTATTTTTGATGTCAGGAAAAGCTTTATCAATTGCCATCGAGCTAATTTCTATTCCTTCGCAATGGATGTTCATCTCATGCAAACATTGCAGAATAGTTCCATTAGCACAGCCTATTTCCAAAGCTCTTTTGGGTTGGAAGGCTGACATAATTTCAGCCATGACTTTCTTATCTTTATCAATTCTAAAACCCCATACACCCGGTTTTTCATAATAACCGTGTTTGAGAATCATGCTTTCTAGCCAATCAAAATCATTGAGGTTTTCTACAGAAAAGACCAAAGCATTATTAGGCTGTAAAAGATCTTCCACTGCGTAATAACGTTCTGGTCTGAGTTCCCGTAAATTTTGAATCCTAATATTATCTTTTAAAACTTTATTAATAAACTCATCCGACTGAACTAAGCTCATGAGTACGTCGGTTCTGCTGTAACCAGTTTGGAGAAGCTTAATGTAATGTTTTAACCCATCTTCATCAGCCTCTCGTCCTAAAAGTTTGCGATAAGCATCTACTAAAAATTCTCGGTCTGATAATGTTTCTGATTCTGAGGTGGAGCGTTTATTTGAAAGCGAATCAGAGATTTCCCCAATTTTTTTGCTAGCTTTGCTTGAGAGATTTAAGAGTTGACTCAGATAGCTCATGACTAAAATTTTCCTCCATCATTAGGACGATTTTATTTAACTTCTCAATAACTGCGGGAGGCGAAAACTTGTTTCGCTGTTGGCGCTGAGCAGTTATCACCTTTTCTCTTAACGGGTTATCTTTAACAAGAATCTTTGCCAGTGCTGCAATTTCAATCAAGTTTTCCTTATTGGTAAACATCAGCCCAGCTTTACCTAATGTCTCAGGAATAGCACTACTCTTATACGCCAGAATCGGCACGTCAAACCACATCGCCTCAACTAGAGGAACGCAAAATCCTTCATGTTCGCTCATCGACCAAAAGAGGTGAGCAGTACGATAAAAGGCTAAGAGTTGGGCATCGTTGACTTGCCCTGGAATCATCACGTAATTCGTGACGTGCAACCGATGCATCAAGCTCGTGACGTGGTGATAGTATGGATCGTTAATGTCACCGCCACCGATGAGAATCAATCTTGCCTCTCGATCCATTGTCAAGTAATGGGCAAAAGCTTCTAGAAGGTGGTCTTGGCGCTTGTGAGGCGAGACGCGCCCGACAAAGAGGAGATTAGTTTTCCCATCCTGTAACTGTTGCATTAACTGTGGATCTGCTGCCATATCCCATTTTTTTGGGTCTACGGGTATGGGCAGTACACCTGGTGCAGTAAATCCAGATTCCGCCAGTTCAGAGGCGTTATATGTGGAAACTCCAACTGAGAGGGGAAAATGTTGGGCAAGTTGGTTTAATTCAGCCCGACCTTGTTCTAACAGTTGGGCAACGTCGGGGCGATACGACCGGAAAAACTCAGCAGGCGTGATGTTGTGGTAAATCAGACACTTAGAACTAGGATGAGCGATCGCATATTCTGTGACTTCGCAGCCAATCGAGTGATGATAAATCAATCCAGCCTGTTGACCGATACTTTTAGCATGGGGTCTTTTGGCTTCATGGGTGGCGCGTGGGTCTAAATGTTCGGCAAAAATCTCCGACTTGTAACCAAGGGCTTGTAAATAGTTTCTAATCCACCTAGCATGGTTAGAAATGGCATCTCCGTAAGAAAAACCAGCCATCAGTTGATGAATTTCTTTTAGTTGTCTCTGTTGCGGTTGTGGGGAAGTGGCTGGAATAGCTGTCAGTCCTAAAATAGTTTCGTAGCGATCGATGACTCCATCCCAACTCGCATTTTTTCTAGCATAGTTTTGACCGTTTGCACCGTATTCTGCTAGCTGTTCCATTCCAGCGCGATCGATTTGGGCAAACATCTCTGCCCATTCAATTTCTGTTGCTGCTAGCCAACCTCCCCGCGCACTCTTGACAGCACTTGCAGTTGCCAAGCAATCTTGATGTACGACTACGGGTCGTCCGTAAAACCAAGCTTCCATCATGACGCGAGAGTAACTCTCATTCCGACTGGGTTGAAATAAAGCTAAGCAATTTGCCAGCAGTGCTTCTTTCTCGCTTTCTGACACCAAACCAAGATCGGTTAACTCTGGCGCAGCATCGTGAAATGATGTTTCTCCCGAACCAGCTAAAATTAATTGCAAACTAGAGTCTGGATACTTCTGCTTGAAAATAGCATAAGCTCTGACTAAGAAATCTGTATTTTTTGTTGCATCTCGGCGACCGAGATAGAGAATATAGCGATCTTTTTTGAGTGCTAAATTGCCAATATGACTTAGAGTTGGATCGTCATGCTGTCCGACTTCTATTCCCTCCCCAACGACATAACTTTTAGGAATAATCCCAGCACCGTATAGCTTTTTAGCAAGTTGCTCTTCACCTTCGCTATTAAATAATAACCCGCGTGCTAGGTGAAACATCTGCTCGACTTGCGGCAAATAAGCATATGCTTCGTCATGCAAACAGGGTTGTAAAAAAGCGCGATCGGCAACAAGTGACAGTCCATTTAAAATTGGACCGTATAGATAGGGTATGAATAAAAATGCTTGATATTGATGGTGATGAGTTTTGAGAAAGTGTAGTAGTTGAGGAGAACTGATACTCTCCGTGCAAAATATTGTGGCATCATCTAAGCTGACTGGACTGACTCCTGGCTTGAACTGCGCAGGCGGTACTCTCAGCATGAGATGATTGACTTGATTGAAAGCATCGTGGTCGGTGCGGACGACCTTGAACCGACGAATTGCAATCCCTTCCTCTTGACTCAATCCAGGCTTATGATGATTCTCTGCCCAGTTGCGATCGAAGGCTTGGCAGCAAGTCGTGATAATTTCAACTTTGTGTCCTCGTCGCACTAAACGAGAGGCGATCTGCCAAGCCTGTTGTTCTGCGCCGCCTTTTAAAGCTTTACCAAACCAAGGGATTACAATCGCCAGTGGCTTCATACTTTATATCCAATAAGGGCATAATCACGGGGACCAAAAAACCAGTTATGCAGGATTCGCATTTCTGGCTCTTCGCGATCGAAAGGACTAGATTCTACTGGGTTTAAGTGTAGGAGTTGGACGTTATGCAAGCCTTGATAGGTAAACAAGAATTGCATACTTTCTGGGTAAAGGGGTCTTTGGTGAGTCGGATCGGAATAAAAGTCACAAGCACCTACGAGTAAATTTTGCGGATTTGGCGTTTCAAAAATAGCGATTCCATTTGGTTGTAAAACTCGCAAGACTTCTGTAATTAAATTGAGCAACTGCGCAAAAGACAAGTGTTCGATAATATGAAAACCAGTCACGGCTCCCAAGCTATTTTCTGGTAGCGATCGCAGGTAAGTAATGACATCGGACTCGATCGCCTCCAGTCCCCTAGACTGACATTGTTCGATCGTGACTCGGTTAATATCGAGTCCTTTTGCCGTATATCCATTGTCGCGTAACAGTTCTAGCCATTCACCCCGTCCGCAGCCTACATCTAGAATTGGTGCGTCTGGCGTGCCTACGTTGGCTGCGGCAATCTTCGGCAAGTAAACTTTGAGTTTATTCGTAATGTCTTCCCGCGAGCCGCGAAATTGTTCTTCAAAAGCAGCATAAAAGGCATCTAACGAGTGCTGGTTTTCATCGAAAAAGCTGGTCAAATGCTCTTGACTAAAAGCTCCTGGTAGGCGTTGACGTGCTTCTTCGAGAAACAGAGTAATCAATCGCTTCTGCTGTGCTAAATCATTTTTGAGATAGCTATCGTTTCGGTTGTGACGGTCTTCGATCGCCAGCAAGTGAGCGTCCATGCTACTAATACGAATACCAATACCATTCAATCCTTCTTCAGTCAACTTGAGGCGATCGCTAAATTGCTCTAAGTTGAATTCGCTCGCATGGATGCGAGCGCTATTTTGACTGACCCGCTCCTCGCTGGCGTTTAAGCGTTCTCGGTTTTGCTTGACTTGCTCTTGAGTGGCATGAATCTGAGTTACTTGCTCTTGGGTGACGCTATTGAGCCGCTCTCTAATCCGAGCCAGCTGCGATTCACTCGAACCGAGGCGATCGCCTAATTGAGCTATCCGTGCTTCTGTAGAACTGAGGCGATCGCTCATACTACTCATTTGGATTTTCAACTCAGCTACTTGTTCGCTCAGCCGTTGCTCGATCGCCGCGACTTCTCTTAATCCTTGACTGAGAGAAAAATTAACGACTCGCTGCTCTTTCTGAATAAAGTTGTAAATTTTGAGGCTGTACTTTTTTAACCAACCTACATTAAAGGGAAAGCGATCGAACTTTTTGGGCCAATGAGTGCGGACTTGAGCTTTGAATTCCGCATTACTCGCTAATGCTTCTATGTGGCTGATATTGACCACTTCTTTAGCGATCGCCCCGTTGACATGGCGATCGTGCTGTAATACCGTCAGCAAATCTGGCTGTCGTCGAGAAACTTCCTCTGTAATTTTTTGTTTTAATTCCTCAATATTTATTTCTGGATTATTCGCTTCAATCATTGCGGACTAACTCTGAGATTAACCTACTATTTCTAGCTTAATTTTTTTGGATCTAACAACTCATCCGTAGGCGCGATTGTTTTGACTATTTTTGCCGGAACTCCCGCCACAATTTGATAGCTGGGAACATCGCCTTTGACAACTGCACCTGCTGCAACTACAGAATGCTTGCCAATCTTGCAAGGACCAATGACTGTAACGTTGCTAGCTATCCACACTCCCTCCTCAATCGCAATATCATTTCCTTCAATCGGAAAATCATACATTCTGGCTTTACCAAACTTGTTGTAATCGTGGGTTCCAGTAATCAAGCTCACGTTATGACCGAAAAAAACATCTTCTCCTATGCATATAGTGCCAGAAGATAAGTTAAATAGAGCATTATTGACCACACACGATGCCGATAGTTTAAGTCTTTGGGGATCGCCATAAACTAAATAATGATTCAATTGCACTTGCTCGATGCATTTCTCTAAATCGGCTTGAGATAACTTTCGATCCAAATAACTATCAATTTGTTCTTGCCAATCGCCTGGAGCTAGCTTTTGACTTAAATAATTATCTATCCACGCTTTCATCCAATTTTCTAATCTGGATTTTAAAAATTTACGATTTAAAAAATAATTTAAAAATTTATCGATTGTCCCGTACATGCGAGTTCCTCACATAGTCTGATCTGCCTACCTGCGACTTGGAATACACCATCGACGAAATCATTGACTGCTGCTTGGATGGTAGTCGCATTTTGAATCCAGTCGAGCATCTCTAAATTTTCGTGAGGACCATCGCCAAAGGCAATATCAAAGGCATAGCTACCTCCGGCGAGGTGGGGCCAAATAAACTCGAATTCGACTGTAGCTCTACCAATTTCCGATTTTGATAACCAGTAATCGGCAAATTCTTTATCTAAAAGTTCGGTACTCCAACCTGAAAGTACGGTTCGCAATCGATCTAATAGAGCAATGCCAACGTTAGGTTTTCTGACGATATCGTGTCTAAATGTGGTAATTCTGACTTTAACAATGTCGCCGGGATAAACTAATTGAATCGGGCGATCGTTTGCTCCTAACAAACAAACATCTTCTATTTCTGCTCGTCCCGTACCAAATCTTTCATAATTAGCAAACGATAAAAACTTTTTATTAGTAAAAGGATTAATTTCTTTAATTGTTATTTTCTTGATGTCGATATTTTCATCATTCTGATTGTTAATAGCTATACTATGGGGAACATCTGGGCGATCGTGGAGGTGTGAAGCAGTCCGTTTGTTCACCTCTTCGTGTACCCAAGCTTGATAATGCTTGCAGACTTCCGCTGGTTTACCGCTATCGACAACGATCCCTTGATTCATCCAAAGCGCTTTTGTGCAAAGGCGCGAGACTGCCCCCACGTCGTGAGATACATATAAAATTGTCCCACCATTATCTTGAAATTCCCGAATTTTTGCCATACACCGATGTACGAACACGCCGTCTCCTACAGCTAGTGCTTCATCCACAATTAAAATTTCGGGATTGACATTAATCGCGACAGCAAAAGCTAAGCGGACAAACATGCCACTAGAATAGGTTTTGACGGGTTGTTCCATAAACTCGCCAATCTCTGCAAAAGAAACAATCTCATCAAACTTAGCTTCTATTTCTGTTCTACTTAAACCTAGAATCTGTCCGTTGAAAAAGACATTTTGCCGTCCGGTAAACTCAGGATTAAATCCACTCCCTAACTCAAGTAAAGCTGAAACTCGACCGCTAACATAAACTTCACCTGTTGTAGGTGTTAGCGTTCCAGCAATAACTTGCAATAAGGTACTTTTACCAGAGCCATTTTGACCGATAATTCCTACAGTTTCTCCTTTTGTTACCTCTAGGCTGATATCTTTTAACGCCCAGAATTCTTGGGCGCGGCTCTTGCCAGGTAATAAAATCTCTTTGAGTCGATCTATCGGGCGGTTGTAACACCTGTAGCACTTAGAGACTTGTTTTACGAAAATTGCAATCTCACTCATCACACGCTGCTAGGCAAAACTAGAGGACATCGGCAAAAGCTGGACGTAACTTCTTGTATACCCAAAAGCCACCTGCGAATACAACTATAGAAACTATGCCAGCAATTGCCCACTCTCCCCAATGCTTCACTTCTCCCACTAACACCAAGCCTCGATAAGTTTCCGCAATTGTTGCCATTGGATTTAACCAGAATACCCAGTCTCTAATTTGAGGTGGAATAAGAGATTCGGGATAAACAATTGGCGCTAAATATAACCAGATATTTAAAACAACGGCTAGAGTTTGAGGAATGTCTCGCAAAAAGACTGTGAGTCCTGCGGCAATATACGCTAGTCCTGATGTAAATAGTATTTGAGTCAGCCAAAGCAAAGGTAGCAGCAATAGCGTGATGTGGATCGTTTTTGTGGTGACTGCTACTAAAAAAATCAATGCCATTAAACCAAACGTACTTTCTACAAATGCAGATAGCACTGGTACTAAAGGCAGGAGAGACAAAGGAAAAACAACTTTCTTAACTAGGTTAGTATTGTTGACAACTGAGTTTGAAGATTGTAACAGTCCGTTGGTAAAAGCTATCCAAGGCAACAATCCAGCAAACAACCACAAACCAAATGTCAAACTATTATTTTCTGGTAGCCCTTTTAAGTTAAGCCTGACCTTCATCACAATTGAGAATACATAAGTGTAAATTAGTAATTGTGAAAGTTGGTTTAACAAGGGCCATATGTTCCCTAAAATCGATCCTTTATACCGCGCATCTAAGTCACGCTGCACTAGAGTCCTAAGCAGGTAGATTTTTGTCCATAATTGAGGCTTAACTAACAGCGATCGCTTCAGCTCTTTAACTAAATTTTTAACTAGATAAATAACTTCTTTTACCGAACGCCGATGGATGTTCCCTTGCAGCAAGCCTGTAGCGATTGGTAGGAGTCCCAAAACGATGAGCGCAATCCTAATCTGGCGTAATAGAGGAGCATTAATTAGGTCATAGTAGCCTAACATGCCGATCGCGAGAGCGATGGCGATCGCAACTTTGCCGCTTGCCAGCAAAACATGGCTTTTTTTCCTGCTAGCAATTGGCGGGAGCAGGAACAAATAACCTCCTCTGTAGGCTAAAGTCGCCTCTAGTAAGATAGCTATTCCTAGAATCAAACCGAGCAGTGGAGTTAGCATTAAGCCCAAGCTATAGGAGTTTTGACAACACTAGAATAAAAAATTTGCTTGACAGCAACATCAGCCTTTAAATTGCGTTAGCTACGCTCAAAGCAAAAGTTGCCTTCGCCGAGATCGTTCTGATGACTAACGAATAAGACCAAATGAAGCATGAATTAGTTTCCCACAAAAAGTTACAAGATACTCTTTCACACCGTCGTTTCAAAGTCAAGTCAGTTGTCAGGGAGCGCACGAGCAGTGAAGAAAGGGTGTGGGGAGAATTCGGAATTCGGAATTCGGAATTCGGAATTCGGAATTAATGCGGGAATTTTGAATTGCTCCTCAGCTTCCTCAGCTCCCTCAGCTCCCTTGTCCCCCTTGTCCCTGACTCCCGACTTCCCATGTCCCAGAAAGCGCCCAATTCAGCTACACTGATTCATGGTTCGTGACGAATTGCAGTACTGGAATGGAAATCGGACAGAAAGTTAAAGTATATCGCCTGAGAGATAGAGTATCTCCCCCCGTTGTCAAGCGACTCGGACAAGTCGGTACTGTCAAGGGTTTTAGAATGACTGACGGTAGCGGCGTTGGTGTTGTAGTGCAGTTTGATGACAACTATAGCACCTGGTTTTTTGAAGACGAAATTAAACCTACGTGACTGGGAAGATGTCTGGAAGGGTTTTCGTGAGGGAAACTTGACCAGACATAACTTATTTGCACTCATCAGGAAAGCAAACAATGCCCCTCATTTTGACATTTTTGGGCAAGGGTGGGACTGGACGCACGACGATCGCGATCGCAGCTGCCAAGCGTCTAGCAAGTCAAGGACAGCGCGTTCTCTTGGCAACAGATGACAATCAACCAGGATTAGGGTTGTTATTAGATACGTCCCTAGCAGCTGAACCCCAAGCAGTAGCAACAAACCTGCAAGTCGTCCAGTTAAAAACTTCGACTTTGTTGGAACGCAACTGGGATGAGGTGAAAAAACTAGAGGCGCAGTATCTCCGCACGCCCATAATTAAGGATGTCTACGGACAAGAATTGGTCGTGTTGCCAGGAATGGATAAAGCATTGGTACTCAACGCTCTGCGAGAGTATGATGCTAGCGGCAAGTATGACGCGATCGTGTTTGACGGTAGCGGTGACTCGTCGATGCTGCGGGTGTTGGGAATGCCAGAAAGTCTCAGCTGGTATGCCCGTCGCTTTGGTAAGTTGATAACAGATTCCGACTTGGGGAGAACGGTATCGCCGTTTCTCCAGCCCCTCCTAGCCAGTATCTTTAATGTCAGTTGGACTGGTGACACCTTTTCCCAACCGACGAGTAAAGTTACGAACATCCTAGAGCAGGGAAAAGCTGCCCTTGCCGATCCGAAACGCCTTGCAGCTTATTTAGTCGTGAATGACAATCCGGCAAGTATGGCAACAGCACGTTATTTGTGGGGGAGTTCTCAGCTAATCGGCTTAACCATAGCAGGTGCGATCGCCAATCAAATGACTGCGACAGAAGCCCTTCAGTCTGAGTTTTCGCCTTTACCTGTCAATAGCGTTCCGACTGCGACTCCTGGCGACTGGCAATCCCTCATGGATGCTTTACCAGATTTTACCCAACCTGCACCAGCTCCCAAACCCCTAGAAATTGACGTAGCAGCACGTCAAGTTCGCGTCTTTTTACCAGGATTTGATAAGAAGCAAGTCAAGCTGACTCAATCGGGCGGTGAAATTACTATAGAAGCAGGCGATCATCGTCGCAATATTATCCTTCCCCCAGGTTTGAGCGGCAAAACTGTAACTGGTGCAAAATTCCAGCAGGGCTATTTGATCGTATCTTTGTAATTATGAGTAATAAGGACGCACAGCCGTGCGCCCTTATTACCACGACTCCCTACTCCCTATTTTTATGTCAGATCCAACTCCCTCTTCTGCGTTTCCAAATAGTAATTCAGAGCAGGCTGCTGAGCAAATTGGGTCTGCTACCAATCCTGTTGCTAGTTTACAAAGCGATCGCAGCGGTAGAACTAGGCAGCTACTAGGCATGAAAGGTGCAAGTCCTGGCGAAAGTTCAATTTGGAAAATTCGCCTGCAATTGATGAAGCCGATTACCTGGATTCCCTTGATGTGGGGTGTCATTTGTGGGGCGGCTTCTTCGGGGCAGTATACTTGGACGTTGGAACATGTTTTAATTGCTGCTGCTGCTATGTTGCTGGCGGGACCTTTGTTGACGGGTTATACCCAAACCCTAAATGATTTCTACGATCGCGAAATCGACGCAATCAACGAACCCTATCGTCCGATTCCCTCTGGGGCAATTTCCGTTCCCCAAGTCGTGAGCCAAATTATTGTGCTGCTGGTGGCTGGTTTGGGAGTTGCTTTTGCTTTAGATCTGTGGGCGGGACATCAATTTCTCACAATTACAGCGCTGGCAATTGGCGGTTCTTTCCTAGCGTATATCTATTCAGCTCCACCGCTAAAACTGAAGCAGAATGGTTGGTTAGGTAATTATGCTTTGGGAGCTAGCTATATTGCCTTACCCTGGTGGACTGGTCATGCTTTATTTGGCGATCTCAACTGGACGATCGCAATTTTGACGCTGATCTACAGCATGGCAGGCTTGGGAATTGCTGTGGTAAATGATTTTAAGAGTGTAGAAGGCGATCGCCAATTAGGGTTAAAATCTTTGCCAGTCATGTTTGGTATTTCTAAAGCAGCTTGGATTTGCGTTTTGGCAATCGACATTTTTCAGATGGGAATTGCGGCATATTTAGTTAGTGTTGGTCAGAACTTGTATGCGACCATTCTCATCTTTTTAGTCATTCCGCAGATCGTATTTCAGGACATGTATTTCTTGCGCGATCCGCTAAAAAATGATGTCAAATATCAGGCAAGCGCTCAACCATTTTTAGTATTAGGAATGCTCGTGACTGGCTTAGCACTAGGTCATGCTGGTATTTAAGCTAGGTAGGGTGGGCATTGCCCACCTTACAAAAATTACTTAACCTTCATACATCTGTTTGTGCTTTGCCATTAGCTGCAAGTACTTCTCATCTGTCTTAGCTTGCACCCATTTTTCCTTAAAAATTGCCGCAGACTCAGCTTTAATCGGATCGACTTCATAAGGCAAAATATCCTTTCTTGCCTGAAGCTGCGCATCTGGAGAAGTAACTTTTTGAGGATTGCTTTTATATTTTCTCCCACTTTTATGATTTGCATAACGACGCGATCGCGTGTAGCCCATTTGTAAAAACTTTCGCGCCATATCCGCACCAACAAAATCACCTTCTGCTAAATAATTTAGAAATAATTCATATATTTTTTGGCTGGATTCTTTAGCGATATCGGGAGTCTTAAATCGCCAGTACGGTAAGATTTCTGATTTATATGGTTCAACTAAAAGAACTCCTTGTTCGCCTTTACCTACTCGATACAACTCTGGGTGCTGGCGAAAATCTATGGTTTTAAAATCTAGAGAATAATCGAAAGCAGTCATATTTCGATTTTTATAAATGACTTCATGTAAGTTATAGCTGCCATGTGTCATTTGTCATGAGTCATTAGTAAGGCATGGCGTTGCTTTAGCTAAAGATGGGCATAGCTTAACACCTCGATTGCGTGCGTGACATTTGTAGGGGCGCACAGCTGTGCGCCCCTACAGATCGTGTGTTTACCCAATCGAAAACCGCTATCAAATCGCTACTTTTAGCGGGAGTGTGTCAGGATCGTGATGTTGCAATTCCTCGATCGCCGTTTATGCTAACTCAAACAGATACTTCTGTCATTCCCTTTCTCGGTGCTGATGTCGCAGCAAGTTACGATGCTGCTAAAGTCGTTGTCCTACCGATTCCCTACGAAGCAACAACAACCTATCGCCGTGGCTGCGAAAATGGTCCCGATGCCATTCTGGAAGCTTCCCAGCAAGTGGAATACTACGATGAAGAACTCGACTGGGAGATCGGCTGCGATGTCGGTATTTATACGTACCCTTCAATTGCCGATACTCGCGATCGCCAAGTTTCAGCAGAAGAGATGCTGAAAGCCACTCAAGAAACAGTTTACCAGCTAATTCAAGATAATAAATTTGTCATTGCTTTGGGTGGCGAACATAGCATTACGACAGGTGTTGTTGAGGCATATCGCCAAGCCTATCCAGACGAACCTTTTACCGTAGTGCAAATTGACGCTCACGGCGATCTGCGCCATGAATATGAAGGCTCGATCCACAATCATGCTTGTATTATGCGGCGAGTTGTTGATATGGGTTTACCAACCGTCCAAATTGGGATTCGAGCAATTTGCAAAGAAGAAGCCGAACTGATTAAAGCGAAAAATCTGACTGTATTTCGCGCCAGAGAAATTGCTAATCAACCCGATTGGATTGAAAAAGCGATCGCGTCTATTCCGACTCAAAAAGTCTTTCTGACTATCGATCTAGACGGGATCGATCCAACTTTGATTCCAGGGGTTGGGACTCCCGAACCAGGCGGTCTGAACTGGTATGCTCTGCTTTCCTTCTTGAGAAAAGTCATTGAAAAACATCAAGTCCTTGGCTTGGATATTATGGAATTAGCACCAGTTGCCGATTCAGTAGTTTCACAGTTCACGGCAGCGAAATTAGCGTATAAACTAATCGGTTATCAAGCATTAGTTCAGGACTGGAAAAGTAACTATAGCACTTCTAGATGAATCGTGAAATCGATTGTCCGTGTAGAGACGCTACATGTAACGTCTCTCCGCGGGAAACATTAACACATCAATTTGAACTGCTATGTTTAGTAGTTAATAGTTAATGATTTCTATTTGATGAATTATTAACTATTAACCGACGTTTAGATTAGTCATAAAGACATTTTTTATTTCAAAAGTAATGATTATTCAAACTAACATTCAACCTCCTAAAGTGCGCTATGCACCCGATTTTGAATTACGTGGTATAGATACTCAAGTCCACCACCTAGCCCGATATTTAGAGAATTTTCAAGCTGTGGGTGTTGTATTTATGAGCCATAGTTGCGATTACGTGCAGTCATATATTGAAAGATTAAAAATAATCCAAATAGAATTGCAAGACCAAGGTTTTACTTTAATTGGGATTAATGCCAATCAGAATCTCGAAGATCGTTTCGAGCAAATGAAAAACTTTGCCAACTACTATCAACTGAATTTTCCCTATCTCTGGGACTCTACCAGAGACGTAACGGAAAGTTTCGGGGCAAAAACAACACCAATGTCTTTTTTGATCGATACCGAAGGCTGCATTCGCTACCAAGGAGCGATCGACGATCGCCCCGCAGAACCAGCAGCAGTAAAACAGCCTTATTTACGCAAAGCTATTTTGGAATTGCTACAAGGACAACCCATTTCAATTGCTACTACAGAAACCATTGGCTGTACTCTGCAATGGGGAAACTAGAGACAGAGTTGCCCTCTACTGCTATCTTTAATGGGAGGCGAATATGAATTAAATTTCAGTTGTATGTTGAAACCTTACAAACGAGTTTTGCTCAAGCTCAGTGGCGAAGCTCTGATGGGTAACTTGGGTTATGGGATTGACCCAGGTGTAGTCGAAGGAATCGCAGGTGAAATCGCAGAAGTTGTTGCCCTTGGCGTGCAAGTCGCTGTTGTCGTAGGTGGTGGCAACATTTTTCGCGGTGTCAAAGCATCCGCATCTGGTATGGATCGAGCGACCGCTGACTATATCGGGATGATTGCTACCGTGATGAATTCCCTCACGTTGCAAGATTCGTTAGAACGCAATGGGGTACAGACGCGGGTACAAACTGCGATCGCCATGCAAGAAGTTGCAGAACCATATATTCGCCGTCGCGCCATCCGCCATTTAGAAAAAGGCAGGGTGGTGATTTTTGGTGCGGGTTCGGGTAATCCTTTCTTTACTACCGATACGACTGCTGCTTTGAGAGCGGCAGAAATAGATGCTGAGGTAATTTTTAAAGCAACGAAGGTAGACGGGGTTTACGATGCCGATCCTCATCTCAATCCAAACGCAAAACGCTATCAAAGCTTGACATACGGTCATGTCTTGGCTCAAGACTTACGGGTAATGGATAGTACCGCGATCGCCTTGTGCAAGGAGAACAACATCCCTATTCTGGTATTTGACCTCACGGTGAGAGGTAATATTCGCCGCGCTGTGATAGGAGAATCTATAGGGACGCTTGTGGGAGGTTTTTGTGAAGTTAGCTGAAGCTGAAAGTACAATGCAAAAAACCGTTGAGGCAACTCAACGCTCTTTTAATACTATCCGTACTGGTCGTGCTAATGCCAGCCTGCTCGACCGCGTGATGGTGGAATACTATGGTTCCCCTACATCTTTAAAATCGCTAGCTAGCATTAGTACCCCTGATGCAACTACGATTACAATTCAACCTTTCGATCGCAGCACGCTTAATTCGATTGAAAAAGCTATTTCCATGTCAGATGTGGGGTTAACTCCTAATAATGATGGTTCTGCAATTCGATTAAATATTCCTCCGTTGACTAGCGAACGCCGCAAAGAATTTATCAAACTAGCGGCAAAGTATGCTGAAGAGGGTAAAGTTGCCATTCGTAATATTCGCCGCGATGCGCTGGAGACGATTCGTAAACAAGAGAAAAGTAGTGAAGTGACTGAGGACGAAGCGCGAGATCTGCAAGACCAATTGCAAAAGTTGACCAATAAGTATATCGAGCGAATTGAGGAATTGCTAGCAGAGAAGGACAAAGAGATTTCGACCGTGTAGCTTGCCTCAAACAGACCAGGTTGTACCTGGTCTGGCTGCTTATTTTTATTTTTATGTGAGTTTTTGTATGGGAAGCGGGCAAAATTAGGTAAAGTTTTGTAAGGCTATCCGCCTTGATGTAGAGATAACCCATAGGAGTTAAATTGTAGTCTTATGTATGATTGCATCATCGTTGGTGCTGGTCCAGGTGGAGGATCGGCAGCCTATCATCTAGCGAAACAGGGGCGTTCGGTTTTAGTTTTAGAGAAAGAATCGCTACCACGCTATAAACCTTGTGGGGGAGGCGTATCGCCTGAAGTTGCCAAATGGTTTGATTTTGATTTTTCTCCAGCGATTTCGGTAAAAGTTAATACCATTCGCTACACCTGGAAAATGGACGACCCCGTACAGGCTGAGTTACGCACGCCAGAACCGATGTGGATGGTGCGACGGGACGTATTCGACCACTTCTTGATTCAGCAGGCACAAAAACAAGGGGCAGAACTGCGGGATAGTACGGAAGTGAACGGAATTGAATTTAAAGGCGATCGCTGGTACGTTAAAACTGCAAACCAAGTGTTTGAAGGACGCTATCTAATTGCAGCTGACGGCGCAAAAGGACCAATGGCGAAGTGGTTGGGCTTCAAAGAACGCAAGCGCCGCTTGGGTGGTGCTTTAGAAGCAGAAGCCCCCGCCAAGGTGGATGATAGTAACATTGCCCACTTTGAATTTGGGATGGTGAAAAACGGCTATATCTGGAATTTCCCCAAAGCTGACGGCTATTCTATTGGTATCGGCACGTTTCGAGGCGGAGAAGGACAGGACTTTAAACAAATTTTGAGCGAATATGCCACTTTATTTGGCATTGATGTCAAGACTTGCAGACAATACGGTCATCCTCTCTGTTTGTGGGATGGAACGCAAAAACTCCATACTCAAAATGCCATTCTCGCTGGGGAAGCGGCTTGTGTCGTCGATCCATTCACTGCTGAGGGTATTCGTCCCTCAATCTTTACCGGAGTCAAAGCCGCAGCTGCGATCGATCGCGCGCTTGCAGGCGATATCAATGCCTTAGAACAATATACCGACACCATTAACGAAGAATGGGGTAGCGATATGGCTTGGGCGCAAAAACTAGCAGGTGTATTCTACCGCATTCCTGGTATTGGCTATAAAGTTGGTGTCAAGCGCCCCTCTGCGACTCAGCGCATGGGACAAATTTTGTGTGGCGAGTTGAGCTATGGCGACGTAGCAAATCGTGCCTTAAAGCGTCTCAGTGGTAGTCTGATTCCTGGTATGGGTGGTTAACATTTTTATTTAGAGACGTTGTCATCCAAATTCAGAAATTAACCGGGCGATCATCAGTAGGGGCGCACAGCTGTGCGCCCCTACTGACGATCCTGCTGGTATGCTAGATACACTGCTTCTAAAAATGTATCAGGCTTGACAGCTTGAGGTAATTTTTCCAGGGCAATAATTTTTTTCGTTTGTTTAGCAAGTTCTAAACTCAGTTGCTCTTTAGCCTGTTTGGACATTACCTTGCGTCGTTGTAAATATTCGCGAATTACGGCAAAATCATCGGGTAAAAGTTGCGAAAAATCGGCTTCAGATTGCAATAACTGCGACATCAGATCGTGGGCTGCATCTGAAATGGAAAAGTTTGCAGATGTATGGGAAATTTCAGTTTGAATGACAATTGTACCTGCAACTAGATCGCCTAAACGTTTCTCGCGCTGACCAAACATAATTAAAAATGCACCGAGAAATAAGATATCGTCAAAAGGTCGCAGGAGCGATCGCAATATTGCTTGTTGAATGCTGACAAGTCTACCATCATCTCTGACGACGCGAATTTTAGCAAAACGTTTGCCTGGGGTTTGTCCTTGCCATAGAGTTTCAAATAGGACAAAGTAACCCGTATATAAAAAGAATGTTACTAAAAAGGCGATCGCTAGCATCCATAAGCCAACATCTGCATTCCGAAATATTCTGCTCCAGGCTTCTACAACTTGATAAGCAATAAAACTCCAAATAAATAAGAATCCAACGATGAGAAAGGTGAGAATATGGTAGTCGATTAACAATGCCCAGGCGCGGCTACCAATTCCTGCTAACGTGAATTCTAGTTCGACACTTTCGGGGGTTTGGTGGGTAATGCGGTTGAAAAAATGCATATTTGGTAGTTGGTAGTTGGTGGTTGCTATTACCCATCACTGAAATTTAGACATCGCGATCGCGTAATTTCAATCCTAGTCCTTCTCCTCGTGTCCGTAAGTCATAGTACACAACAGCTTTAATAACTTGCCAAAATGGCATAATTAAAATTCCTCCGGCAAAGCTTAGAACCCAAGAAATTAGATACACAATTGTGTAGGCAGTGGAGCCTTGTTCGAGACGTAACAAAAATATTTGAGGAATGTAGCTAGACACAGCTAAAATTGGAAATGTAACAATAAAAGTTATTAAAACAATTCCTTGAATGCGCCATATAAATGTTTGAGTTAAATTCCAACTTCTGCTGATACTCTGTGCGCCATTAATACTTTCTTCAACTGCTAGCGGTACTTCAGAGATAAACCAACGAGAGTATAACCATATTAGTCCAAATAATAAACTGCCAAGAAGAGCAACTACCACTAAACCAACAGCAATTGTACTACCTAGTTCGCCAAGAATTAAACGTAACAAAAATCCTAAAAATAAAACAGCTATAGTACCGATAATTGTGCCTGCAATAGCAAATCCTATATAAGCTAAGAACACGAAAATACCAACTCGGAGACCAACGAAAAAGAATGACCAAGTACGTGACTTAATATAGTTACGAGCAGTGCTAATACTTTCAGGTTGATTGACGAGTTCGCCAAAAGCCAAACGCGAAATCAGTCCAGCGATCGCGGCAAATTTTGCCCAGCCATAGATTGGAACTAAAACCCATAAATAAGCTTGTAAAGCTAACCTGAGATATCTTTTAAAATGAGATCTATACAGCCGTACTCCCGCAGTCACAACATTGCCGACATTCAACGGTTGCATCGAACTAGAAGAACTAAATTGAGACATGATGGCATTTTCCCCGATTTAAAGGTGAGATATAGCAGTTCTAAATGATTTGTAAAGTAGGCTTCTATCCTGCCGCAGGCTAGAAGCCCGATCCACGTTCATGAATCAAATAGGATTGCTATATGTAGCAATTTGTGCTGTCATGAATTTTTTCTAGTTGGTTATCATTGACCAATATCCATCGATCGCATCTACATCCCAATGACAAATGACCAATGACAAATGACAATTTTCACGAGTATTTCATGACTCAAACAGAATTACTATCTATAGTCTGCCCAAATTATTGCAGTTATCTTAAAGTAGCCAAGATCGACCTAGTTTAAAATTTATGAATGTTCAACGATGGATTGCTCGCCGAGAACCAAATTGGAAGCGTTTAGACGATTTATTAAGACAGGTTGAAAAAAAGGGGATAAAGGCACTTCACTCTAGTGAAATTAAAGAATTAGCCAGTTTGTATCGCTCTGTAGCCGCAGATTTAGCCCGCGCCCGGACTCAACAAGCTAGTCATATGATTATTCAAAATTTACAATCTTTAACAACTCGTAGCTATAACCAAATCTATCAAGGTTCGCGGCGACAGGAATGGCAAGCAGTATTAGACTTTTATCGCTGGGGTTTTCCTACCGCAATTCGGCATAATTTTGGTTGTATTGCCTTAGCTACAGGACTCTTTTTATTTGGTGGAATTGTAGCGTGGTGGTATGCGTGGCAAGACCCGACATTTCTATCATTAGTTGTACCCGATGATTTGATTAAAAAAGTCCAAGAAGATCGTCAATTGTGGATGGGTTCGATTGTTGGTGTCGAGCCACTGGCATCTACAAATATTATGACGAATAATATATCTGTTTCTTTCGCTGCTGTCTCTGGGGGAATTACCGCAGGATTATATACAACATTTCTACTAGTTTATAACGGTCTAAGTATAGGAGCAGTTGCAACTTTAGTCGGACAAAATAATTTAGCTTATCCCTTTTGGGCATTTGTATTTCCTCACGGCGCTTTAGAGTTACCCGCAATATTTTTTGCTGGTGGGGCAGGGTTTTTAATTGCTAGAGCAATTGTATTTCCTGGTAAATACAAACGGGGAGATGCCATAAAATTTTATGGCACTCAAGCCGCCCAGTTAGTACTGGGAATCGTTCCGATGTTAGTCATTGCCGGAATCATTGAAGGGTTTTTCTCTCCCAGTCCAATTGTTCCCTCACCTTTGAAATATCTGGCTGGAATTGGTTTGTTTGCGTTGTTGGTGATGTATTGTCAGCGGAAAAAAACATAATGATATTTGTAGGGGGCAGGGCGGGTTTACGGGAAAATTCTGTTTGAGTCAAAGTTAGTTGGTGAACCCGCCCCTACAACGTCTGCTCTCTAACACTCCTGTGTTCTTGTCTCAGCAATTTCTCAACAATTTATCACCCTTCACCCCTAACTTCTAATCCCCATCGACGATATATTATGGTTGCGGTGCATACTCAAACATAGTAGCGATCGCGCTTCAGTAGCAAGCAGTAGGTTGATATGGGGATTCAATTTGGGCGGGAAATCTGCGGCAACCTCGATATCGCGGAAACGCGAGAGTGGCTGGTGACAAACGGGATTGGCGGTTATGCCTCTGGTACGGTAGCGGGATTGCTGACTCGACGCTACCACGGGTTATTAGTCGCAGCCCTCAAACCGCCTTTGGGTCGCACGTTAATGTTAGCAAAGTTGGATGAAACGATTTTATATGGCGATCGCTTCTATCCTTTAAATACGAATCGCTGGGGGGATGGAATTGTCAGCCCTGAAGGTTATTTGTGTGTCGAGCAATTTTCTCTAGAAGGGACAGTCCCCGTTTGGCGATTTGCCTATGCTGATGCCCTGTTGGAAAAGCGGGTATGGATGCAGCAGGGAGCCAATACGACTTACATTCAGTATGCCTCAGTTCGCGCCACTGCACCGCTACAGTTGGGACTGAAAGCGATGGTTAATTATCGCGACTATCACGGCATTACTCAAGGTAACAGCTGGCAGATGGTATTAGATCCAGTCGATCTGGGAATTTGCGTTACCCCCTACCCTGGTGCTACACCCCTTTACTTGCTAGGTGATGGTGCAACGGCAACAATCGTTCACAACTGGTACTATGGCTTTGACTTAGCAGTAGAACGCTACCGAGGACTGAGCGATCGCGAAGACCACTTGCACGCAGCAACTTTTCAGGTGACGCTCAACCCTGGGGAATCTTTTACTTTTGTGGCGAGTACGGAAAGCCAACCAAATTTAGATGGCGCAGCAGCCTTGAAACTGCGTCACACCCAAGAACAAAAGCTACTCGGACAGTGGAAAGCCAGTCGTTCGATTAAAGCGAAAGAACCGCCGCAATGGATACATCAACTAGTTCTAGCTGCCGACCAGTTTATCGTCGATCGCCCCCTTGCCGACGAACCGCAGGGCAAAACGATTATTGCTGGTTATCCTTGGTTTAGCGACTGGGGACGCGACACGGCGATCGCCTTACCAGGTTTGACTCTTTGCACGGGGCGATCGGAAATTGCCCGTTATATTCTCCGTACCTTTGCTAAATATGTCGATCGCGGCACGATTCCCAACCGTTTTCCAGATGTGGGGGAAGCACCGGATTACAATACTGTTGATGCGACTTTGTGGTACTTTGAAGCAATTCGTGCCTACCACAGTGCTACAGAAGATGATGCCCTCATCCAAGAACTATTTCCAGTCCTAGCAGATATTATCGATTGGCACTGTCGCGGTACGCGCTACAACATCCATCTCGATGCCGCTGACGGACTGCTTTATGCTGGGGAAGAGGGATGGCAGTTAACCTGGATGGATGCCAAAGTTGGCGATTGGGTCGTCACACCTCGAATTGGTAAACCGATTGAGATCAACGCACTTTGGTACAATGCCGTGCGGAGTATGGCAAATTTTGCCCGTCGGCTAGGTAAGCCGCATCAAGAGTACGAGGCGATCGCCAACCGCACGCTAGCGAGGTTTTCTCGTTTCTGGAATCAAGATTTAGGCTACTGCTACGACGTACTAGATGGTCCTGATGGAGACGATCTATCCCTACGTCCTAACCAAATTTTTGCCGTCTCCTTACCCTTGGTGGGGGCGCAAGGCATTGCACCTTTACTTAATCCTACGCAGCAAAAAGGTGTTGTCGATGCTTGCGGACAGACATTATTGACTTCTTTCGGCTTGCGATCGCTTTCCCCCGAACATCCGCAATATCGAGGACGTTATGGTGGCGATCCACTGCAACGAGATAGCGCGTATCATCAGGGGACAACCTGGGGATGGTTAATTGGTGCATTTGTCTGTGCGCATTTGCGCGTTTATAAAAATCCCGTGCAGGCGCGTCAATTTCTCGAACCGATGGCAAATCACCTTTGCGATCGCGGTATTGGTAGTTTAAGCGAAATTTTTGACGGCGATGCGCCCATGACTCCACGCGGTTGCATTGCCCAAGCTTGGACTGTTGCAGAAGTTTTGCGGGCTTGGTTTGCTACGGAGGAATAGGGAGCAGTTATCAGTGACCAGTTATCAGTGACCAGTTACCAGCGATTGATTAATTCCGAATTGCGAATTGCGAATTCCTCTCACACCCCACACCCTTTCTTCACGCACTACGCACCACTTTCTTACCAACTACCAACTACCAATTACCCATTACCAACAACAGTACTAGTAAACGTGTAGCTTAGCGATCGCTGCGTGATGTTAAAGTAAAGACATTGAAACAATAGCAGCAATATTCACCGATTAATGATGAAGTTCTTGTCCCGCGATCGATCTCGCTCGGCGAACGGGATCGATCGCGGTTGAGGGCTAGCGGGTGTGTTATTTGTTTACGAATTCCTAACTTTACTGATGAAATGGGGTGCCTTCATATGCTCATCAGCTCAGATATTTCACAAAACCTAACCACTCAACAGCTTGTCAAAATTTGGGCAGAGCGATATAAGCCTCAAATCTCCTTCTCCGCGCAACATCATTTTGCCTCTGATGCTCTGCTTCACCTGATTTCGCCGGAGGGCAGACGTGAAACTGTTGCGAAGTTGCATCGATCGCTGATCGAGCTGAACTGCGAGTATGCTGCTAGTAAAGCGAGCGAACTGTATGAATGCATTCCATCGGCTACCAGTCCAAGTGAAGTTACCAGCATTGTGCAGTGTGCGGTTGAAATCTACTTAAATCTACTGGAGTTTTACAAGCAGCCATCGTACCTTCTCAGCGACACATTGCAGGGCGGCAAGGGCGATCGCGATCTGCGATTGGTTGGCTTGAGTAATACAGATCTGATCAAGCTAGCTAGCTTTATAGAACCACTGCTGCTAGAGTATCAAGAGCGTCATCAAATTTCTAATGATTGGGCGAAGCTAGGGTTTCTCACAACTAGCTTCAACTTTAGCAATGTGGCACTACTGGAAAATTTGAATGCTGCCGAGCAAATTTTTGTCAGACCTTACTTCAAGTTTCTAGAAGAGCAGGTAGCGTTGCCGTGGCTGCGCGTTTGCGAGGCAGCAAGTATGCACGATCTGAGTTCGCCTGCGTTTCAAGTGGTTCAACACATGCTACCAGAAGTCGAGGCGATTTCTCATCGGGTTTATATGAATCTCTTGCGACAGTTTCCCAAAACTAGCACACGGCGGGGAAGATTGGATCATCCTAGTGTGAAGCATTCGTGCCTCCGAGACTTAGATATGTTTCAAGCATACTTGTGGCTTTGCGTGTTGCAGGGTAACTTGGCTCCAATTGAAGATGAGCTAGTGCGTTTGTGTACGATGGTCATGCCACGGGTGGGTGCGACTTGGGAAATGACCGCTGTGTGGAACGTTCTATTAGTAGCAGAGATAATGAGTCGCACTTGGATGAGCGAGCAGAGATTTCTTAAGCCTTACACGAACGGGCTTATACGGGCATTCGAGCGATCGCAAAGTCTGTTTGTTGTAGAATCTTGACTAAAATCATCCTTTTAATTGATGGACTCGCTGCCATTCTTCCAGCGTGATTTTATAGTTAATCCCAGGAGCGCGAATTACAGGTAAATTGCTTAAAACGCGATCGTAAAGCAGTTCCGATCGCCTCAATGGTTGTCCTAACAATTTGCGAATACAACGAATTTTGACGTGAAGCTTACTATCAGCTTTACTAGAGTCGAGCCAATAGTCTTTATCAGGTAATTCTGTCAAAGCTTGTACGGGTTCGGCGACTTCGGCGATCGCATATATTCCCGCTTTTTCTCCTGCCATCCACACCAACACCCCATCACCTACAGCAATATCTTTGCTATAGCGAGTCACCCGCCACGGAATTGTTTCTAAATCCCGAATCGCATCTAAAATTCGGTAATATTTAGGGTTACCTTGAAATAGCCAGTAAGACATAAATTGGTAATTGGTAATTGGTAATTGGTAATTGGTAGTTGGCAATCGATGAGTGTTGAGTAGTGAGACAAGAGGCAAAAGAAAAACCTTGTAAATTCTAATTTTTAACTTTTGACTTTTCCCTTTTGACTTACTCATTACCTATTACCTATTACCCATTACCTACTAACAATGGTTGTACGTGCGCGGGAAATTTTGCAGTTCTAAGTGCTTCTACGGCGGTTCTACTATCTTGTACCCAATAACTACGACCGAGGCGCACTAATCGACGATTGCGGGCATCTTGAATAATAGCAAAAACTGGAATTTTTGCTTTTTCTTTCTCTTCTACTTGTTGCTGCAAAATTTCTTGTAAGCGATGCTGTTCTTGGATGTTTCCAGCTTGTAAGGGATCGAGTTCTACCATGACTAAACGGACGTTTTCTATTGGTTCCACATCTTCAATAATCATTTGTACTTTGTCGTCTCGCCGATCGACTTTACCCCAAACAATTAATCGCGTATCTGCTTCTAAAAGATGGGAAATGCGTTCGTAGGTTCTGGGAAAGACAACTGCTTCTGTCTGTCCGGTTAAGTCTTCTAGTTGTAAAATTGCCATGCGATCGCCTTTTTTCGTAGTCACGGGTTTCATGCTAGTTAGCATCACTACCGAACTCACAGAGGTTTCGCTATGGATATTTTCCAAATCGCTGAGGTTAATTGGAGACAAAATTTGTGCTGCTTGTCTAACTGCTTTGAGGGGATGATCGGAGACGTAAAAACCTAATAACTCTTTTTCTTTGCGTAACTTTTCTGATTGTTGAAAATCTGCGACTGGTGGTGCTTTGGGTGCAGAATCAAAGCTACTTTCTGACTGACTAGTATCCGTCAGTCCTCCCAAGTCAAATAAACTAAATTGACCGATCGCCCGATCTCTAGCACGAGATTGCGCCCAATCGTGGACTAGTTCTAAATCTTTTAATAATTGTTGACGATTTGGTTCGAGTTTATCGAATGCTCCACAATAAATGAGTGGTTCAATTG
>NZ_PYCI01000044.1:0-45367 GCF_003015105.1 Chroococcidiopsis sp. CCALA 051
TTTGTTCTAAAAGGCACTCTATCGGTTCGATGGCTTTTCTGTCTACTGCCAAGCGCCAAAAACTGTCCGAAGTATTGTAACTGTAAATTTGCTTACAAATAGTACGACACAATTACTGCTTCGATCTTTAGATATTAAACATTCGCTCTAGCAGAGATAGATCTATGGTCAGTACTGCCAGTGAGAAGTCAGCCAAGGAAAAATCAGTCGTATTTGGTGCTTGTCCCCACGACTGCCCCGATACTTGCGCGATGTTGGTGACAGTTGAAAACGGTCGCGCTACTAAGGTAGAAGGAAACCCAGACCATCCCTTTACCCGTGGTACGCTCTGCGGCAAAGTGAGCGATTATCTAGATCGAGTTTACAGTAGCGATCGCATTCTCTATCCGATGCGGCGCGTGGGTGCGAAGGGTAGCAAACAGTTCGAGCGTATTTCTTGGGATGATGCTTTAGATGAGATTGCCAGCCGCTTTGGGCAAATTATTGACGAATATGGGGCTGAGGCAATTATGCCCTGTAGCTATCTCGGACATGAAGGTTTGCTGAATGGCTTAACTGTGGGTGATGCTTTCTTCAATCGCTTGGGTGCAACTATTAGCGAACGTACCTTCTGCGCTTCCTGCACCAGTACCGCTTACATGATGACTTGCGGACTAACTCACGGTACTGACCCCGATACATTCAAGCACTCTAAATACATTATTCTTTGGGGCTGTAACGCTCTCAGCACTAACGTGCATTTATGGTCATTTATCCAAGAGGCACGTAAAAACGGGGCGAAATTAGTCTCAATTGACCCCGTGCGAACTCGTACTGCAAATCAGTCTGACTGGCATATCCCCTTGCGTCCAGGTACGGATGGGGCGTTGGCTTTGGGAATGATGCACGTTATTATTAGCGCAAATCTGATCGATGCCGAGTATGTAGAAAAGTATACTCTCGGCTACGCAGAACTGAAAGAACGAGTTGCCCAGTATCCACCAGAGAAAGTTGCCCAAATAACGGGTGTCCCCGTGTCAGATATCTTGACACTAGCAAGGGAATATGCATCTAGCCAGCCATCAGTAATCCGCTTGGGAGTGGCGCTAGAAAAACAAACAGGTGGTGGTCAGGGTGTCCGAGCTATTTGCTGTTTGCCTGCCCTAGTCGGTGCGTGGCGACATTTGGGCGGCGGATTGCTGCAAGCTCCGATGTGGCCCTTCCCCATCCGTTGGGAAGTCGTGCATCGCCCTGAATTTATTCAGCCTGGGACGCGATTAATTAACTTGTGGCAGTTAGGTGCGGCGCTAACGGGTGAACTGAGTCTCGAACCCCCAATTAAGGCGCTATTTGTTTACAACTGCAACCCCGTGACGCAATCGGCAGAGCAAGACAAGATTGTCGCTGGTTTGGCGCGGGAAGATTTATTTACAGTAGTCAGCGAACATTTTATGACTGATACTGCCGACTACGCTGATATTCTCCTGCCTGCAACGACTCAAGTTGAAAATTTAGATTTGATGTTTTCTTGGGGTCATACCTATGTAACATTAAACCAACCCGCGATCGCACCTTTGGGTGAAGCCGTCCCCAATACCGAATTATTCCGCCGTTTGGCGGCGCGGATGGGTTTTGAGGAAGAATGCTTCAAATTGACTGACGAACAACTGGCGATGGAAGTCCTCGACTGGTCAGCTCCGGTCATGCAGGATATGAGTATGGAGTCGCTGCAACAGCAAGGGTATGGCAAGTTGAAAGTCGATCTCGTTCCCCATGCTGAGGGTAATTTTCCCACACCGTCAGGGAAATGCGAGTTTCTGGCTACCGCAAAAGTAGATAGTAACTTCGTCTTGCCAGCATTTCGTCAGGGATATGAGGAATATCAACCAGGAGAACCAATCGATCCTCTACCTACCTACACGCCACAACGGGAATCAGCAGCAAGCAACCCCGAACTCGCAAAGCGGTATCCGTTGAATCTCCTCTCGGCGAAACCACACCAATTCATCAATTCCTGTTTTGCCAATTTACCCAAGCACGCCAAACTTCAAGGCGAACCGCGAGTAATTATTCATCCCGACGATGCAGCGAAGCGGGGTATAGCTGACGGTCAAGTGGTGAAGGTATTTAACGATCGCGGTTCTTTCCAAGTCCCTGCAATTGTCAGCGATATGACTCGCTCTGGGGTGGCGATCGCACCTTTGGGATATTGGCGTAAACTCAGCCTTGCCAATAATACCATCAATGCTGCTACCTCGTCTGCGTTTGCAGATATGGGTCACGCCGCCGCTGTTGGCGATGCTTTAGTTGAGGTCATGGCACTCTAATAACGCGCAAAAGCCCCCCTTTGTAAGGGGGGTTGGGGGGATCTTCTATGGCGTAGTCCGATCGCAATAGTAGGAGTAAAATTCGATACCAAGAACAATCTTTGCTCGTGCTAACTTGTCTCCATTTGCAGACAAGTGAATTATGTTAAATTGTCAACTGAAAAAACTCGTTTCTGGATTAGCGATCGCAGCTATTGCCGCTACTTTTTGCTTGCCAAATTCTGCCATAGCTAGCGATCGTCCAATTCGAGTCATTTTCGATCACGATGGCGCGTTTGAAGATTATTATGCCATCTTAACTCTAGCCCTTGCTTCGCAACAGAAATCTCCGCCAGTCAAACTGATTGGAATCACCACGATGGCACACGGAGAATCTTATTGTAATAATTCTGAAGGTTATCCAGAATTAAAACGAGAGCTGCTAGGCGATTTTAGTCCTGAAGCAGGATCGATTGACGGACTGACACAAAAAGTTTTAGCGATCGCTCAATATCGCGATGCAAAAATATATTCTGGTTGTGATGAAAGTGCGACAACTATTGACGTACCGAACGAGGCTGACGATTTTGGTCAACCCGTCCCTGGAACTGAATTTACTCCAGTACGGGTACAGTTGCCATTTGCAGGTAAACCAGCTTTAGAACCTTGTCTATTCCATCAAGAATTCGTGTCGTCTCCCCGCGATTTTGTCTGCTGGAACGAGTTTAATCGAACGTTTCGCGATGAAACTTTAAGGTATATTCTGCCGCAAGCTCAAGCAGCTTTAGAGCAATTTCAACTACGAGAAGTAGATCTGATCGATCCGAAAAAGAAAGCGGCTAATTATTTAGCAACTTCTATCTGTGAAGCATACAAAAAAGACGATCCACTGACAATCGCTACTGTTGGACCCGTAACTAACTTAGCAAGAGCCTATTCTTACATAGAAAAAAATCCTCGCAAGTACGGCTGTCCTAAGAAAATCAAACTTGCCGATTTGAGTTCTGTTATTTCTACTATTCACATGGGTGGTGTTTTGGATGAAAATAAAGCCGATAATTTTGATGTTAATGGTAACTACCGTTTAAACGAACCATTTCCAGTTTGGACGGAAGGTAACATTTACTATCAAGATGGAGAACATGTTTTTGGTTCGCACCATTTACCATTTCCAGGAACGAATTTTGAGAATATTCAAACTGGAGAACACAAAAAAGCTTTCAATTCCCTGAATAATGCCGAAGTCAATTTTTGGATTGATGCGCCTGCGGTAGATAAAGTTCTCAATTCAGGAATTCCGGCGGATGTCGTCCCGTTAAATGCTACAAATTTCGCCCGCTTGCAAGGGTTTGCCCAACGCATTCAAGATAATCCTTCTCAGTGTAATACTGCCCCCGCACAATATATCAAAAATGTTCAATTTGCTAATTCACCTGCCCCTGGCGTGTTCGTTTTTGATACACTATTTTTCTGGGATACTTTAACTGTAGCTAGTCTATGGAATGATTTTCTAAATTTTGAAGATTTCGCCGATTTAGAAATAACAACATTGACGAATGGAGATCCGAGTACGGTAACGGGACAATTACCAGAGGCAGAACTTTTTCGGCGAGATATTGGCAATCTTTTTGCTTTGGGAAGAGTCAAAAATCCCGTAAGGTTGAGTTTGTCGGTGAAGCCTGCTGCTGGCGATCCTGATTTTAAGACGACGATTCAAGATTTTGTCTTTGGTTTGGTTTGTACTAGCAATTGATCGTAAATTATTCTAACTTTTTACTCTTAGAAGTTACGAACTCGATTCCCTAAAACTCTTTTCTAGGGGGCTTCGTTCCCCCCTTCTCAAGGAGGGAACCAGGGGGGATCGAGATCTAAAACTTCAAGCGCGGAACTCCAGATATTCTTACACTAACTTGTTTTGGAAAAACGAAACGGATTAAAATTCGTATTGGTATCGTAGTAATCTTCTTGCTCTTGACGCTTTAACCAATTAGTAACCATATAAGTCATAGGTGTAAATAAAATCTCAATTCCACATTTAAATAAATAATTAGATACAATCAGCGCCCATATTACACTATTGGGAACAATTCCAAAAAAAGCAATCAAAATAAATATTGTCGTATCCAAAACTTGCCCTACTAAAGTTGAGCCAATCGTGCGAGTCCACAGCCACTTACCGC
The DNA here is from genome assembly GCF_003015105.1 of Chroococcidiopsis sp. CCALA 051. Classification (NCBI taxonomy): domain Bacteria; kingdom Bacillati; phylum Cyanobacteriota; class Cyanophyceae; order Chroococcidiopsidales; family Chroococcidiopsidaceae; genus Chroococcidiopsis; species Chroococcidiopsis sp. CCALA 051. The sequence goes on from NZ_PYCI01000044.1 coordinate 4,466, forward strand.
GAGTTAAGATCTTCAATTTTGCTAAAATAAAAGAATTAGAAAACTCTCCTACCCAGTAAGCTATTAAACTTGCAGCGACAATTCTCGGAGTAGAGCCTAAAATTTGATGATACGCCTCTTGATATTTCCAATCTGCTGCTGGAGGTAACGCGCCAACAAGACTAAAAGTTACAGCCATTAAAAAAGCACAGAAAAACCCCAACCAAATAACCTTTCTAGAACGAGAGTATCCGTATACTTCAGTTAAGATATCGCCAAAAATATAACTGAGTGGAAAAATTAGCGTTCCGCCATCAAAGGTAAACCATCCTAAGCTAACGATTTTATTTGAGGTAATATTTGAGATTAGTAAAACAGTCACAAATAAAGTCGCGATCGCGTCTAGATGTTTGTAAGATTTAGACATTTAGAATTAGGGAGTAGGGAGTGGGGAGTCGGGGAATCATTATGAATCCTGTCTCCTCAGTTTTGACTTCTAACTTTTGACTTTTGACTTTTGAATTATGAATCAGACGCAAGTACCAGTAGATCGATACGTTAAAGTTGATTCTATTAATACTCGTTATTGGATGATGGGAAGTGGAAATCCCGTTATTTTGTTACATGGGGGTCAAGGTTCGGTAGAGTTTTGGTTGTATAACATTGGTACTCTAGCAAAATCTCACTGCGTCTACGCACTCGATATGGTGGGTTCTGGACGTTCGGATAAGCCTCAAGCTTCCTATTCACTCACATACCAGGCTCAGTTTATCAAAGATTTTATGGATACCCTTGGGATTGAATCTGCGACTTTAATAGGCAATTCTATGGGTGGTGGTGCGGCTTTACAACTGGCTTTGCTATTTCCCCAACGGGTGAATAAGTTGGTGTTGGTAGATAGCATGGGATTTGGTAAGGAAATCGCTTTAGGTATCCGCCTAACAACTTTACCCTTGCTGATTAGGTTACTGCGTCCGTCACGCCGCCTGCTAGCGCCGATGTTAAAAAATAATTTTTTCAACCCGCAAAGCATTCCTTCTGAGTGGGTGGAACTGCGATATCCCATCTTTGCTTTACCTGGAAGAAAACCCGCACTGATGGCGATGGTTAAGACGAATTTTCACTTGTTAGGAGTGCGATCGCAAGTGTTTCGTCCAATTCTCAGTCAACTTGCTACCATTACCGTACCAACTTTAGTAATTTGGGGCAAACAAGACAGAATTATACCAGTAGCTCACGCGCATATTGCAGCTAAAACTATACCTAACGCTCATCTCCACATTTTCGATCGCTGCGGGCATCATCCTCATTTAGAATATCCAGAGAAGTTTAATAATTTGGTATTGGAGTTTTTGGCTAGTGAGTATAAAAATTAATGTCAAGCTTTCTGCTTAATTATAAGGTGAGCAATGCTCACCCTACTTAACACTATTCTACGCAGTTACTGACAAACTTTATTTGGTAATGCACCAGAACCAACAATTGCTTCTTTGCCACACTCCAAACCATTTTTATAAATCCTTACTATCACTGAACTGCTGCCAATTGTGTTTCCAGTTGCTGAAACTATTGCATTTTTAGGAGCGGAAAAATTGACTGTGTGAGGCAGTTTTGCTTTAACGCTTTCAGCTCTCATAGGTGTATTATGATTATTCATATCCATAATCACATAACCTCCATACAGCTCTGCTCCATTAGAACCTTCCCACTTAACTTGGTACTGATCCTGATTACCAAAAGAATTGCTCAAAGCTAATAAAGGATTACCAAAAGCTCTAAGTGCGAGGAAGGCAAAACTACCCAAGAATACTAGTTTGATTAAGTTTTTCATCGAACTGAAAAGTGAAACTCTAATATTAGTTTTCCCAAAAGCTTACTATTAACTCACAGATCGACAAAGTAAAATGCAAATAATGTCAGTAGTATAACTAGCTCGATAGAAGTAGTGGTAGGGAATTCACTTTTGGTAGAAGGGAGGGAGCGCGATTGAGAGATAGCAGATTGGATTGCTATCATATTCTCTGGCAAGATATCGACACGAAAAGTATGAAAATTAAAGCAATAATTCACCCAGCAGAAGAGGGAGGCTATTGGGCAGAGGTTCCAGCACTCTCAGGTTGCATTACTGAAGGAGAAACAATGGAAGAAGTAATGGCTAATTTAAAGGAGGCTATTGAAGGTTGGCTTGAGGTTGCCAATGAAAGTCATTCTACTACGTCAACGAATTAATTTTATGCCACTCTGAAGCCCGATCGCGAATCTTCTCTAATTCTTCCCCTGACATTCTTTCTAAGTTTCGCAACATTTGACTCATACGGTGATTGTTTTTTAAACTATCGTAATGACGGGCGAGAAAATCCCAGTAGAAGAAGTTGAAAGGACAAGCTTTTTCACCCGTGCGATCGCGAGGGTTATAATAACAATTCTTACAATAATCGCTCATTTTATTGACATAATTTGCCGACGCTGCATAAGGCTTCGATGCCATCATTCCCCCATCAGCAAACTGTCCCATGCCAATGACATTTGTTTGCATTACCCAATCATAAGCATCAATAAATGCGGCGTGAAACCAATCTTCTAATTCTTGCGGTGAAATCCCTGCAATTAAGGCAAAGTTATTTAAGATCATCAACCGCTGAATGTGGTGAGCATAGCCAATTTCTTTTACCTGCTTGAGAATCTGGTACAAACAATTCATTTGCGTATTTCCAGTCCAATAAAACTCAGGTAAGGGTTGAGCGTGATTAAACCAATTTTTTGTGGGATAATCTTCACCCATATAGATATAAATCCCGTGCATATATTCGCGCCAACCCAAAATTTGACGAATAAATCCCTCGATACTATTGAGTTCCCACTCACCCTGATTTTCGTAATATGCTTTTTCTGCGGCTTGCACGACTTCTAAAGGATGAATTAACCCCAGATTGAGGTAAGGAGACAGCATCGCGTGCCACATTGTCTGTTCTCCCGTTACCATTGCATCTTGGTAGGGTCCAAAATTAGACAAGCGAGTTTGAATGAAAAAGTCAAGAACTTGTAATGCTTGTTGACGGGTAACTCCCCAGCGAAAAGGTTGGATTTGCCAGTACTTTTGACTATCTTTAAATGCAGGTGACTGTATGACAAAATCAATCACATCTTGAGTAATGCGATCGCATTCAAACCATAAAGCTTCCGGTAATTTTAGTTTACCTTTAGGTGGCTGGCGGTTGTCTTTGTCAAAATTCCAACGTCCGCCTGCGGGTAAATCGCCTACCATAAGAATATCAAACCGCTTTCTACCTTCTCGATAGAAATCTTCCATAATCAGGCGCTTGCGAGAACTTGCCCACTGGATAAATTCTGCATCACCCCAAATGAAACGATTATTGGGTGTAAATTGAATTTGACAAGGGAGATTTAAGCTTTCTATTAATTTAGCAAAAGGGCGATCGCTCGGTGTCATCACTCGCAATTCTGCTATTTGATTTTGTTGAATCCACTCTATTAGAGGAGTTTGAAAATCTTCGGCTTGCTTGTAAGTAACATTCCATCCCGCTTGCTTTAACTCCTCGGCAAAATGGCGCATCGCCGACCATACTAATACCAATTTTTGTAAGTGGTAGGGTAATTCTTGAGCATGGCGCAAAGATTCAATAAAAATAACTGGAGTTTGTTGTTTTTTATCGGCACAACTTTGTAGTGCTGATTGTCCCATCCAAAGTTGATCGCCTAAAACCCAAATACCTATAATTTTGTCATCTGTCATTTGTCATTTGTCATTTGTGGGTAGTGAGGAGTGCTAATTGGTAGTTGACTGTTGTTTTTTTCTCCCTTGTCTTCCTTGTCCCCCTTGTCTTCCTTGTCCCCTGACTGGTCACTGTTCGCTGATAACTGTTCCAGGCTACGCCAAAGATACCAGGATGCGATCGTACAATAAGGTTTCCACTGCTGTCCCAATTGTTCTACAGTTTTACGGTGGGGTAGCTCTGCCAAATTGTAGACTTTGCGCACGCCAGCTCGAATACCTAAGTCATCTATAGGTAACACGTCCCAGCGATGCAATCGAAAAATTAATAACATCTGCACCGTCCAACGTCCAATTCCTTTAACCTGGGTAAGCGTCTGAACGATTGTTTCGTCGTCTAATAATTCCAACTCGGCGATGGTAGGCAATCCATTTGTCACCTTGGCTGCCAAGTCTTTCAAGTAAATAATTTTAGGACGAGAAATACCCACTCCCCGCAAAACTTCATCTGGAGTATTGAGGATATCTAAGGCGGAGGGAAGTTGTGCGGGAGAAATTTTCAAAAATCGCTGGTGAATCGCAGTTGCAGATTTAGTTGAAAGTTGTTGATGGATAATGGCTTTGGAGAGGGAGAAAAATAAATCTCCCGTTTGCTGGACTCGATCGAGGCGACAAGCACCAACTCTTTGAATTAGAGTAGCAAGGATAGGGTCGGATTTTGTAAGTGCCGCGATCGCAACTGAATAATCCATTCTTGACCCTCAGAGCTTGCCATCTTAACATTGTATTTCTTGCCAGGGTTTTGCGATCGCGCATCTGAGCGAAATGACATCCTTAACAGTGGCAGCTAATGCTTTAGACTAAATCTGAGATCGTCAAGGCACAAGGGAACGTTAATGGCAGAGAAAGCTGATGCACTCAAAATCACCAGACGCGATGAAGACTACTCCCGCTGGTATCTAGACATTGTAGACAGAGCTAAGCTAGCCGAAGACTCTGGGATTCGCGGTTGCATGATTATTCGACCGGAAGGATTTGCGATTTGGGAGAAAATGCAGCAAACCCTGGACGGAATGTTTAAAGACACCGGACACACGAATGCTTACTTTCCGGTATTTATTCCCGTCAGCTACTTCTCTAAAGAAGCCGAACACGTTTCTGGCTTTGCCAAAGAATGCGCTGTTGTGACTCACCATCGGCTACAACTGACTGAATCGGGAGAAATTACCGTCGATCCCGACGCTGAACTATCCGAACCACTCGTTGTCAGACCGACTAGCGAAACTATTATTTGGTCAGCATATCGTAATTGGATTCAAAGCTATCGAGATTTACCGATTCTATTGAATCAATGGGCAAATATTTGTCGCTGGGAATTGAGAACCAGACCTTTCTTACGCACAACCGAATTTCTGTGGCAAGAAGGACATACAGCTCATGCAACTGCTGATGAAGCTGAAGCTGAAGCAAGGCAAATGTTAGAAATTTACAAAACTTTTGTCGAGCAGTATTTAGCTATTCCAGTATTTGCCGGACGCAAGACAGAAAATGAAAAGTTTCCTGGGGCAGTACATACTTATACAATCGAAACAATGACGCAAGATAAACGCGCCATTCAAGTCGGTACTAGCCACAATTTAGGCACGACTTTTTCTAAAGCCTTTGACGTGAAATATTTGTCTGCTGAAGGGACGCAAGAGTATCCATTTGCGACGAGTTGGGGTATCACGACCAGAATGATCGGTACTCTGATTATGGTTCACTCCGACGATCGCGGTTTTGTTTGTCCGCCGCGCATTGCTCCTTTACAGGTGATTGGCGTGCCGATTTATCGTAAGGACGCGGAAAAAGAGCAAGTATTAGCTCGATTTACCGAACTACAAGAACAGTTCAAAGCAACGAAAGCGTTTTCATTTAAAGTCGATACGCGGGATAATTTAAGTCCAGGGTTCAAGTTTAACGATTGGGAATTAAAAGGTATTCCTTTACGTTTAGAAATGGGTCCGAGAGACTTAGCAAATGGTACTGCCGTGTTAGTTCGTCGCGATACTGGTGAGAAAATTAGTGTGGCTCAAAGTGACTTGGAATCCCAAATTAAAACTTTATTAGAGGACATCCAAGTTAGCTTATTTAAACGGGCGCAAGAATTTCAGCAACAGAATTTGCACTTTGTCGAAACCTACGCTGAATTTCAGCAACAAATTGAGGAAAAAGCAGGTTTTTACGTTGCTTACTTTGATGGTAATTCTGACGACGAAGAGAAAATCAAAGAAGAAACTAAAGCAACCGGACGCTGCATTCCTTTCGACCTACAACAAGGTACGGGGAAATGTTTTTATACGGGTAGGCAAACAGATCGGCGAGTCATTTTTGCTAGAGCGTACTAGCAGTGACCAGTGACCAGTGACCAGTTATCAGTAACCAGTGAAGCAAGCATGTAGCGTGCAGGGTGCAGGGTGCGAATGGTAATATTTCTCCTCTGCCCCTCTGTTCCTCTACTTCTCTGCTCCAATCTTCCGCGCAGCAGCCAGGAGCAATCTTTGCTCAGCACGGGCGATCGCTTTATAAGTCTGTTCGACGGCATTCGGTTCGACGGAAATAGAGGTAATACCCGATTGAATCAGGGAGTCAATGATTTCTGGATATAGGACGGGAGCCTGACCGCAGATCGAGCAGGAAATATTAGCTTGCTGCGCCATTTGGATAATTTGGGCGATCGCTTGCAGGACAACTGGGTGACGTTCGTTGAGATTCGCCGCTAACTCGCCGCGATCGCGGTCTACTCCCAGCAACAATTGAGTCAAGTCGTTCGTGCCAATGGAAACTCCTTGAACTCCTGCTTTGACGTATTGGGGTAGTAGAAATAGCACTGAAGGCACTTCTGCCACGATCCACAGTTGAAATTGTGCAACTTGATTTAGTCCTGCTTGCTCGACGCGCTGACGGCAGAAACTAAACTCTTCGACACTGCGGACAAACGGTAACATGAGGTGAAGATTTGTTTGACCGGACTGCTGCACAGCGGCTAAAGCAGCTAGTTCCAAGTCAAAAACTTTCGGATCTTTGAGATAACTCAACGTCCCGCGCTGTCCCAGGATGGAATTACGGCTGTTACCAGCAGCAGCATCCACACCATCCAGATTCAAAGATTGAAATTCTGGCGATCGCCAATCTAAAGAGCGATAGAATACGGGTCTGGGAGCAAAAGCATTGACAAATTGACTAATTTGTGCTGTCCATAAATCTAATAATTCAGCCTGTCGTCCTTGTTGCAACCACACTCTCGGGTGCTGTCCCTCTAACACGTTCAGCATCATCAGTTCCGATCGCAACAACCCCACGCCATCGACGGGTAAATCCTTAACCTGAGCAATTAAACTCGGCTGACTCAAATTGAGCATGAGTTGAGTGACTATAGTAGGGAGTTGGGAGTCGGGAGTCGGGAGTCGGGAAATTTTGACTTTTGAATTTTGACTTTTGACTTCTCCCTTGTCCCCCTTGTCTCCCTTGTCCCCCTTGTCCCCCTCGTCGCCTCTTCTCCACACTTCACCGCGATCGCCATTCAATTCCAATAATTCTCCTGTTCGGATCGATCCTGTGGCGCGCGCAACACTCACAACAGCCGGAATACCTAATTCTCTAGCAAGGATAGCGCTGTGAGAAGTCAATCCTCCTTGCTCGGTGATGATTCCCGCTGCTTGTTGCAATAGGGGTAGCCAGTCAGGGGCGATCGCTGGAGCGACTAAAATCGATCCTGCTGGTATAGTGACAGGTCGCGGTTCGCTTTTTGCGATCACGTATGCTGGAGCAATGACCTCTCCCCTTGCTGCTGCGATTCCTGAGATAAATTCCGAATTCCGTAGCTTGCTTAAGCGAGGAGGTATTCGGAATTCCGAATCTTCTTTTGGCTGTTGGCTGTTGGCTGCTGGCTCCCGAACTCTATAGGTATTCGCGTGGGTCAGGTAGAGTTGCGGTTCTGCGTCGATCCCTGTTTGAGCCAACGTCCACTCTAAATAGAATGCTGCGCCCAAATCTGTTTTTAGTTGTTGCGTGAGTTGAATCAGTTGTTGGAGAGACTCATCGCTGAGAGCATACTGCTGCTGTTGTGCTTCGCTCAACAAGTATGTTTGCAAGCAAGGGGTGACAGATGAGGGTAAAAGAGAAGTCGTACAAAGAGTTAAATCTGAAATGAAGGGAATATTGCCAACTCCATAAGCCAATATTTTATTACCCAACTGCCGCGATCGCACTTGATTCGTTGCGGTGGAAACGAAGTAGAGATCGGGTGAAACTTCCCCACGGGCGATCGCTATCCCTAAACCCCAAGTAGCGCTAATCTCAATCTCAGAGGGGTTACACGTTAAAATTCCCGAGGCGATCGCATTTTGTAGGGGTTGTACCAAGACTGCTAGATGAATGTCTCGCCATTCAATCCTGTGGCGCTGCCAATACAAAAGACTTCTAGCGCGAAATAACTGGCTCCAAGTTTGCTTCAAAGCCAGGGCGATCGCTTCCGGTTCTGGACAACATATTTGAGCTTCTAGCAGTCCAGAGAAATTGAGACTTTGGATTGCCGTAGTTTTCAGAATTAAAGAAGGGCGAAAAATTAATGCCGATGCTTGCCACGATTGCGTCGCTTCTAGCAGCGATCGCCAGTACTCTTCTGGTAAGGGTGCGGCAAGAATTTCTTGCTGTAGGCGTTGGGCAACTTTCTGGAGTTGATGACTATCATCAACATTTATTCTCAATGAAGATTCTGGCAGATCGGCAATTAATGGATCGGACGAATTTAACTGCGCGAGAAATTTCCACAGAGTTTGAGCGGGAACGACACAACTAGGTACTACTGGATAACCGTTTGTCGCAATCCGACCGAGATGGAATGCCTTTTCTCCTATCTGTAGGCGTTCTGCGGCTGAAATTTGCTCCAGTAAGTAGAGTGTGTTCAAGAATTTTCTCTCGTCAGTTATCAGTAAAGAGTGGCTAGTGACTAGTGGCTGGTGGCTAGATAATTTTGAATGCGTGAATGCGTGAATTCTTCCTCCGACTCCCGACTCCCTTCTTATTTGTTTATTTAAGCAAATTCCTGGGAAAACTAGATCGAGCATAGCTAGAAACCAATAAGCGTGCTGTCTATGCAAATCCCTTTGAACGCTTACTCAAGAGGTCAAGATTACTATGTTACTAAAAGCCCAACAGTATCGATTAGTTACGAGAAGCGATTTTGACGGTCTCGTCTGTGCTGTTTTACTAAAAAGTTTAAATTTAATCAATGAGATTAAGTTCGTCCATCCGAAAGATATGCAAGATGGCAAAATTGAAATTACTAATCATGATATTACTACAAATTTACCTTATGTTGAAGGTACGTATTTAGCCTTCGACCATCATTTTAGCGAAACGCTGAGAAATCGCGATCGCTCCTCCACTCATATCATCGATCCTAACGCTCCATCTGCTGCCAGAGTTGTTTACGATTATTTTGGTGGAGCGGAAAAATTCCCTCATATTTCCCAAGAGATGATGACAGCAGTTGATCGAGCGGACTCAGCTCAATTTACTTTAGAGGAAGTTTTACGACCTCAAGGCTGGGTACTGCTGAATTTTTTGATGGATGCGAGAACGGGGTTAGGTAGATTTAGAGATTTTAGAATTTCTAATTACGATTTAATGATGAATTCGATCGATGCTTGTAAAGACAGCACGATTGACGAGATTTTAAATCTTCCTGACGTGAAAGAAAGGGTCGATGTTTATCGCGAACACGAAGCTAAATTTCAAGCACAAATTAAAAAGTGTGCGACTGTTCGTGACAAAACAGTTGTATTAGATCTGAGGCAAGAAGAGACTATTTACGCGGGAAATCGGTTTATGGTTTACGCTTTATATCCTGAGTGTACTGTCTCAATTCATGTCATGTGGGGTTTGAAGCAACAAAATACAGTGTTTGCAGTTGGTAAATCGATTTTCGATCGCAGTTCTCAAGTTAATATTGGCGAGTTGATGTTAAAGTATGGTGGTGGTGGTCATGCCAACGCTGGAACTTGTCAAGTCGCGCATGAAGTAGTGGATGAAACATTAAGGGAAATCCTTAGCCAAATTAAGGCGAACGAGTAATTTAAATTTGATTTTATTGGTTTGAATATCATATTCGTGTAGGGGTGGGTTCACCAAAAATACTTGAAATACTTGCAGTTTATTGATAACCTCACCCCAGCAGATCTGTAAAAATTGACGCATTTTGATAAATGTTGCTGCGATCGCAAATTTAATACAATATGTAGGAATTAATGGGTCTTGGTAGGGTGGGTTTATCGATTTCCTCGTGAGAAGATAAAGATTGTTGGTAAACCCGCCCCTACGTTTTATTTATTTAACTTCATTGACAACCCAATTCGTTTTCTCTGCACGTCAATTTCTAATACGCGCACTTTGACAATTTGTCCAACCTTGACAAACTTTTTCGGATCGTCCACAAAGCGATCGGCTAGTTGAGAAATATGAACTAAACCATCTTGGTGTACGCCAATATCTACAAACGCGCCAAAGTTGGCTACGTTAGTGACGATTCCTTCTAATTCCATGCCCGATTTGAGATCGGAGATTTCTTTGATATCCTCTCGAAATGTAGCATATTTAAATTCAGCTCTAGGATCTCTGCCGGGTTTTTCTAATTCGCCGATAATGTCTCTTAATGTTGGTTCGCCTACAGTTTCAGTCACGTATTTTTTCAGATTCGTTCCTTTGAGCTTAGATGCAACTTGAGAAATTTGAGTTAATGATACGTTTAAGTCGTTAGCGATCGCCTCCACAATTTTATAACTTTCCGGATGAACGGCTGTATTATCTAAAGGATTTTCTCCACCTCGAATCCGTAAAAATCCGGCAGCTTGCTCGAAGGCTTTTGGTCCTAATTTGGCTACCTTGAGTAACTGGCGACGATTTTTAAATACACCGTTTTCATTCCGATAGGCAACAATGTTATTGGCAATTGTTGTCGTAATTCCAGATACATAACCCAGTAACTCCTGAGAAGCAGTATTAAGGTCTACGCCTACGTAGTTCACGCAACTTTCTACGGTTTCCTCTAGCTTTTGCTTCAAAAGTTTTTGGTCTACATCATGCTGATATTGTCCCACACCAATTGATTTGGGATCGATTTTAACTAATTCTGCTAGCGGATCTTGCAAGCGTCTGCCAATACTAATTGCACCGCGCACGGTAATATCAAGTTCGGGAAATTCCGCGATCGCAACTTGACTGGCAGAATAGATCGATGCGCCCGATTCATTAACCATCACCTTAATTGGTTGGCGTTCCACCGTCTGCAAGACTTCTGAAATAAATTCATCCGTCTCTCGTCCTGCCGTACCGTTACCGATCGCAATTAACTCAATTCGGTATTTTTCCAACAATTGCTTAACAGTTTGTGCTGCTTGCGATCGCGCTGCTGCTGATTGGTGGGGAAAAATTGCTTGATATGCCAAAAATTGCCCTGTTTGCGATAGTACGGCTACCTTACATCCCGTCCTAAATCCAGGATCGATCGCCAGTGTCGGACGCATTCCGGCTGGACTGGATAACAATAAATCGCGTAAATTTGCCTCAAAAGTTTTAATTGATTCAACATCGGCAAAGCTTTTTTTCTCATTACGGACGGCACTAATTAATGACTCTTTCATCAATCGCGTCCATCCATCTTTGAGTAAATCGTGGTAGAATTTCCTCAAACTGGGGTTCTTCGTGCGAATTTCCTGCGATTCTAGATAGGACAATACCACCCCTTCATCAAAACTGAGATCGAAATCCAAGATTCCTTCGGCTTCACCGCGATATAGTGCGAGTAGATTGTGCGGTGCGATATCTTCAACTCGAATTTGATAGTTGCGGTACATTTCAAATTTTGTCGTACCTTCGGGGTAATCGTCCTTGACTCGCGAGACAAATACCCCTTCGTTGAGTAAATATTCGCGGATGTAAGCGCGTAATTCGGCTTTTTCAGCAATTTCCTCTGCCAAGATATCAGCTGCACCTTTAAGCGCTTCCTCCTTTGACTTAACTCCCTTTTCCTCAGAAATATATTTTACTGCTTCTGTTTCTAAAGGTACGATGGGGGCGTTTTTGACATTGAGAGATTTAATCCACTCGGCGAGTGGTTCTAATCCCTTTTCTCGCGCCGCCGTAGCGCGGGTGCGGCGTTTGGGGCGATAGGGAAGGTATAAATCTTCTAATTCAGTTTTCTGCAAGCAGGCGGTGATTTTTGCCTGTAGTTCCTCTGTCAGTTTACCAAGAGAGGCGATCGCGCTTAAAATTGCTGCTTTTCTTTCTTCTAGTTCTGTTAGGTAAGCGTGTCTGTCAGCTAGTTCCCGCAATTGGGTTTCGTTCATCTCCCCCGTGCGTTCTTTACGGTAACGAGCAATAAATGGAATTGTCGCACCCTCCGCCATCAGTTCGAGTGCGCTTTGCACCTGGAAGGGTTTGAGAGTCAGTTCTTGAGCTAGTAGTTGGGGAATGTTTACCATCGAGTCAGTCAGTTTATGCAGTCTCTCTTAAAGGTAATATGCCATATGATTCAAAAGTGCAACGGTGAGCGAAGTGGCGAAATTACCCGATGAAACATTTTCTACTATCTTTAGCTTGCAACGACGACTGCTAGAACGCATCGACGAAGCTACAGCTACAGATGCAGCCATCTTTGAGCGGTTTGGAGAAGTGGAGGAAACAAGACCAGAACTAGAAGAACTCCAAAGTATTAGGGAGAGATCGACATCTGCTTACACTCGACTCTACACTCTTTTGTTAAGAGTGGCAGAGGCTCAACCAGTAGCTAGTTCTGCTACGCTAAATTTATTTACTGGAGCAATCGATAGAGCAGACACAAGCCTACGTTGATTCAGCAGCAGCAAGTATTATGGATGTCAAAAGGAACTGGAATTTGCCATGAGTAACCAACCTAGAATACCCGATCCAGAAACCAGAAAGCGATCTGTTGAGAAGTTAAAGGAAGTTTGTCGTCAGTTTGACGAGTTGAATGAGTTACTCGATCGCGCGATCGCAAGTGCAGAAGCAGATATTCGCAATAGTCCATCATCCGCTTATCGGACGCGACAGCAGCAGAAAAGGAGACAAATGGAAATATAAATGAACATAAAAATCGACGATCTTTCTAGCTCTGAAATTGCTGAGTTTTTGGAAGAACATATCAGAGAAATGAAGTCCGTTTCGCCTCCTGCAAGTAAACATGCTCTAGATTTGGCAGGGTTGAGAAAACCACAAATTACATTTTGGACGGTGTGGGATGATGGTAGGTTAACAGGCTGTGGTGCAATGAAAGAATTAGATGCAAGCCATGCTGAAATTAAGTCGATGCGTACAACAACCTCATATAGAGGGAAAGGTGTTGCATCAATGCTACTTCAGCATATCTTGAACGAAGCGAAGCTACGAGGTTATCGGCGTATAAGTTTAGAAACTGGATCGATGCCTTTTTTTGAGCCAGCACGCAATTTATATGCGAAATACGGCTTTAAGAACTGTGCGCCTTTTTCTAAATATAAAGAAGATCCAAACAGTGTTTTTATGACAAAGGATTTGTAATTTAAAATCTTCTTCTTTGTGTCTTTGCGTCTAACGCTACGCTTCGCCTACGGCTGATGCGCGACACAAAACTAGATCTTGAAATGCACCTGAGAATTAAGCTGACACAAAATTTCTACTAATTGCTCAATCTGACTCAATTCATGAGTCGCCATCACAGAAAATCTTATTCTACTTGTCGGTACGGTAGGAGGACGAATTGCTGGCGCAAAAATTCCCGACTCTTTCAAATTTGAACCAAATTTTAAAGCCGTGGCTGCATCTGCTAATTGCAAGCACAAAATTGGCGACTCAGAAGGTAATAATTTTAATTGCGGTAATTCTTGAGTCATTAAATGTTTTAAATAATTAATATTTTGCCAAAGTTGCTGTCTGCGTTCTGGTTCTTCTCGTACAATAGAAATTGCCGCGATCGCAGCCGCAGTATCGGCAGGAGAAAGAGCTGTGGTATAAATCCAACTAGCCGCACGGTTGCGTAGAAAATCAATTAAAGCGGCTGAACCTGCGACGTAACCGCCTAAACTTCCCAAAGCTTTGCTCAGCGTGCCAACTTGAATTAACGGGCTACTAGTAAGATTAAAATATTCTACACAACCAGCCCCAGTTTTACCAAAAACTCCGGTAGCGTGAGCCTCATCAATTAATAGCATACAGTTAAATTGAGCTGCTAAATCTATTAATTCTGGTAACGGGCATAAATCTCCATCCATACTAAAGACGCTATCAGTCATAATTAAACAACGACGGTAGCGATCGCGCTGTTCTAACTGGGTTTTTAAAAATAAAATATCGTTATGGGGATACTCAATAATTGTTGCACCGCTGAGAATCGCTCCATTTTTTAAGCAAGAATGATTGTATTGGTCTGAAAGAATTAGATCTCGTTTGCCAACTAAAGCCGCAATTGTACCCAAATTTGCCAAATATCCCGAACTGAAAACTACAGCATCTTCAGTTTGTTTTAGAATTGCGATCGCTCGTTCCAATTCTCGATGCAATTCTCGATGTCCGCTAAGTAGACGAGAACCCGTACTTCCCGCACCGTATATCTGCGTAGCCGTTATAGCTGCTTGAATTAACCGTGCGTCCCCTGCTAACCCTAAGTAGTCGTTACTAGCAAAATTAATCAGCGATCGCCCTTCCATTCGGATAATAGCACCAGGGCGGCTGTCAATTGTCTGTACGGCACGATACCAATCGGCTTTGTGGATGGTTGCTAAAGATTGTTCTATCCAAGCATAAGGATCTTTTGACATGGGGGATGAGAACGTAAATATTCTATACAGCATGATACTTGTAGGGGCGCACAGCTGTGCGCCCCTACCACAGGTTACGTGTTTCATCTCAGCAATTCAGTAACCTTACCGATATACCTTTAGAATAGGCGATCGCATCTTCTCACCTGAGAATATACCAACAAATACCTAGTAACATCTAAGTAGGAATGCGGAGACAGCTGCACAAGTGCAGAATAAACCAGTGAATTTGCGGTTAAATAAAAATCAGCCTCATTCTAGGATGATCTCATATTCAATTTTCACTTAGAAAACAAAAGGTGCGTTGTGGCTTCAAACGGTAACATGAAACGTACATTAGATGAAGTTCTGCCTCTTGCAGAAAGTTTGCCACTAGAAGATAAAGCTGAGTTAGTACAGCGGTTGATTGGCGAACACTCAGGCTTAAATGTAGTTATTGATAATAGCTGTTTATCTGGTTCAATTATTGGTTTGGTTAACTTAATGAGTCGCGATGAGGTTGCAGAAACATTAATTGCGATCGCTAACAGAGTGATTCTTGAAGGAAAAATTTCTAAAGGATAGTCGGAGGGTGCGTTAATAACGCACCTGACTATTTTAAATAGTGGCAAAACTAGGATTCATCGGCTGAGTTTTTTGCTCTTGAGCTACGTTTAACTTCTGAACGAACTCCTGAGTTAGCTGACTAAAAGCTTTGGCTCCAGCAGAGTGAGGATTGCTTAAAACTACGGGCATAAAACTATCAACTGCTTTCGCAACGTTGACATCCATTGGAATTTGAGTATTAAAGATTTTATCAGAGGTAAAATCCTGATTGATCCGCTGTACGACTTGCCTTTGGTATCTACCTGTAAATAGATTACCAGCCATTGTAAACACAATGCCGATGAGTTGAATTCCCATTGCAGCCTCAACTTCATGGCTTTTTTTCAATTCGGCAATGCGTCTTTCTAGTAACTGAATTCCTACAATTGATAGGGGTTCGGGCTTAGCTGGTAAAATATAGAAATCGCTAGCAGCAAGAGCGCTACGAGTCATGAGATTGTAACCAGGAGCGCAATCGAAAATAATGCAGTCATAATCAGATATAATTGGCTGTAAAATCTGTTTGAGCAAAGTTCTTTCAAACCGATTCCAGACAACTTCAAAATCTAAGCGATCGACTTCAAAAGCTTTTTCATGTAGCATCTCTGCTACCATATATTCGTCATATAACTCAATATCTCCTGGCAACAAATCCAGGTTATTAATATTACAGACCGAACGATGAATTGCATCTTGAACCGGAAGTCTGGCTTGAGAGTTTGGTTGAATAATTTGATTGATAAAATTTTTGAGGGTGCGTTTTCTTTTTCTATAGTTAGCGAACTCTGTGGGAGCCATCAAGCTAAGAGTGGCGCTAATTTGAGTATCTAAGTCAAAAATCAATACTCGCTTACCATGCTCTTTTGCTAGTGCTGTGGCTAGATTGACGCTGAGAGTCGTTTTGCCGACACCTCCTTTCATGTTAGCAGTGGCGATCGTATAGGTCATATTTGACATCCTCGCTATACAGCTCTTGGTCGGTTTGAATCTCCGAATAGCTTAGCTGCACTTGCACAAATGGGAGAAAATTGTTTGAATATCTTTATGAAATTTAGTGATTTAAGCATTACCCGCCAGCAATCCATTTTTTCTGAATTGCCAACACCGCCGCCTGGGTGCGATCGCGTACTCCTAATTTCTGGATAATGGTATGGACGTGTACCCTAACCGTACCAGGAGTAATGTACAGGGTAGAAGCAATTTCTTGGTTAGACTTACCCGCCGCAATCAAAGCTAAAATCTCTTGTTCCCGTTGCGTCAGTGGTAAAGTTGATTCTGCTGGAGTGGCGATCGCCTCACCCGTATCTGAGTTACGATCGAATGTAGTGCGAATCTCTGTCGTTGCCGTGCGATCCCACCAAGAAGCACCAGCAGCCACCGAACGAATTGCTAAAATCAAAGTCTCGGCAGCAATCCCTTTCAAACAATAACCCGCTGCTCCTGCGGCAATCAACCGCGCAATCAAAGACTTTTGAGAATGAGAAGTTAAGACTAAAACTGGTAACTGGGGATTTTGCTGTTTAATTTGCCGACACGCCTCTACACCGCCAATTCCAGGTAATCCTACATCGAGTAATACCACATCGAGGGCGTGACGCTGTACCATTTCTACGGCTGTTTCCCCATCCTCCGCTTCAGCAACGATTTCTATACCTGATTCTTGTTGCAATTTGACTTCTAAACCAAGGCGAAAGAGTTCGTCATCTTCAACCAGGAGTAACCGTAAGGAAGGAGACATTCTTATGTATAAACTGACAAAGCTGGTAAACGAAAACAGAAAAGCGCGCCTTGAGGCAAACGATTCTCTGCCCAAATTGTACCGCCATGCGCGGAAATAATTTGCCGTGTTAAGTATAGTCCCAAACCAGAACCTTTCGCTTGGCGATCGCTATGTCCCTGATAAAATCGTTCAAATAGATGTGGTAATTGTGCGGCAGTAATTCCCAAACCGTTATCCAAAACTTTGACAAGACAATATTCCGCCTGAGATTCAAATACCACTTCTACCTTACCACCGCGACGGGAATGATTAATTCCGTTTGTGAGGAGATTGGTAAACACCCGCGCTAATTGCAGCGCATCACCCTGAACCCACATGGCACGACGAAAATCTGAGTCTCCGTACCCCAAACTAATATAAACTTGACGCGAAGCAGCGAGATCTGTCAAGGAGGCGATCGCTGCTTGCGCTATTGTGACTAAATCCACAGGCGCTAGTTGTAATTGCAATCCTTCCGTATCATTGCGATAAACGTCTAGCAAGGTTTCCACCAGTTGTAGTGTAGACTGATGCGAACGGATCATCTTTTCTAAAATCTTGTAATGGGTAGGCGTAACCGTACCAAATTTTCCTTGTTCCCAAGCCTTGAGAGTTTCAATCGCACCGAGTAGCGGAGTTTTCAAGTCGTGGGTAAGCGTAGAGGCAAAATCTTCTCTCACTCTAGCTAACTGTTCCTGAGACTGTAATTTAGCTTGTTGAGAAGCGATCGCAATTTCGTATTGATGGTTGCGATCGCCCAAGATTCCTGTCACAATCAGAGCGATCGCGGCAATGATCCGACTAGCGATCGTTGAAGCTTTTGCAATCTCATCTCCAGGCAGCCATAAATTTAAAATTGTCAGTCCTACAGCAGCAAGAGTAGTGTAAAATGTTGCTTTCCTACCCAAGCGGGAAGCTGAAATTAGGATTGGTCCCGTGTAAAGATAGCCAAAGACATAATCTACAGGAGTCACGAACTCTAGTATCAGCACTACTACAAATAGGCTAATAACTTGCCACAGCGAACTCCAGCTAAAGTTTTTGTGAAGTGCGATGGTCTTATCCTCGTTCGATTCTTTAATTATTATTTTGTCATCTTTAACGAGACAATCTAGGCAATCTCCGATATATCTTACTGTTTGTCTCTACTGGAGGTAGTGTTTAGTCAGTGTTTAGTTCTAACTATACCGACAGATATAGCAAGAGAATAAATTATATATATAGTCTGCTCTATGCGATCGCTGCTATTTTTATTGTCATTGTCTAAACAGTAGCAATATAAAACTTATATCTAAACTCAATTGTAGAATTTAAGTAACATCAGCTAAGTTATTACAAGTCATAAATATTTAGCAGACTGCTCAAATAATTATGTTGCTATAGTTTGGAACAGAAAAAACTCTTGATATTAGCAGGTGGTGAGCCTACTCTACAAGATGAAGTCAGCAGAATCTCAAGCATAAGGTAAATAAAACCTACTTTGCTATCAAACATATCAATTTTAAATATATATGTGGCAAGGATTTCTTCAAATCGCAATAACACTAATTATTTTGGTAGCTATTACCCCTTCTTTTAGTAGCTACATTGCCTCCGTTTTCTTAGAAAAGAAAACATTTCTCGATCCAGTAGCGAAGCCTATAGAACGTGTCATCTACGCTTTAGGTGGCATTCCTACCAAGAGTGATATGACTGGATGGCAATATGCTCAGGCGATACTTTACAGCAACATCGTCATGGGCATTTTTGTTTACCTCATCTTCATGTTGCAGGGAATCTTACCCCTAAATCCGACCAACTTACAAGCACCGAGTTGGGACTTAGCACTGCACACAACCATCTCATTCGTTACTAACACCAATCAACAGCATTATTCTGGCGAGACAACATTTAGTTATGCTAGTCAAATGCTAGCTTTAGGATTTCTGATGTTTACCTCAGCCGCCACTGGATTATCTGTAGGAATTGCCTTTATTCGCGGTTTAACAGGTAGACCTTTAGGAAACTTCTATGTCGATTTGGTGCGATCGATTACGCGAATTTTACTGCCAATTTCCATAATTGGGGCGATCGCATTACTCATGGCAGGCGTTCCAGAAACTTTAGCAGCACCAGCTACAGTTACAACTTTAGAAGGTACAACTCAAGTTATTGCCAGAGGACCGGTTGCTCATTTTGAAATTATCAAGCAACTGGGAGAAAATGGCGGTGGCTTTTTTGGGATCAATTCCGCTCATCCATTTGAAAATCCAAATGCTTTTACTAATTTAGTAGAAATACTAGCGATGGTATCTATTCCCGCTGCTTTAATTATCACATACGGCATTTTTGCAAATAATAAAAAGCAAGGGTGGTTGCTGTTTTGGATGGTATTTATCATTTTTGTCACGCTAGTTGTGGTGACAGGAGTAGGCGAATACCAAGGTAATCCTCTAGTAAATAATTTAATTGGTGATAGTCCCAACTTAGAAGGCAAAGAAGTTAGATTTGGTTGGGCAGAAACAGCATTGTGGGCAGTTTTAACTACAGGAACGATGTGCGGTGCAGTCAACGGAATGCACGATTCTCTGATGCCAAGTGGCGGCTTTTCTACCCTATTTAATATGTTCGTGCAAATGGTCTGGGGTGGTCAAGGAACGGGAACGGCTTATTTGTTCGTTTACCTAATTTTGACCGTGTTTCTCACAGGTTTAATGGTAGGTAGAACCCCAGAATTTTTAGGACGCAAAATTGAAAAAAGAGAAATCGTTCTCGCTAGCGTTATTTTACTCGTCCACCCGATCGCGATTTTAATTCCTAGCGCGATTACTCTTGCCTTTCCCGATACGCTTGCAGGAATTAGCAACCCTGGGTTTCACGGTATTTCTCAAGTTGTCTACGAATATACCTCAGCATCAGCTAACAATGGTTCCGGTTTTGAAGGATTGGGGGATGCTACTTTATGGTGGAATTTAAGTGCTTGTTTCAGCTTATTAGCAGGACGCTATTTACCAATTACTGCCTTGTTGCTATTAGCCGACAGCATGACACGCAAACAGCCAGTTCCAGAAACTACAGGTACTTTGAGAACCGACACCCTGCTATTTACTGGCGTTACGGCTGGTGTAATTCTAATTTTAGGTGTCCTCACATTCTTCCCCGTTCTCGCCTTGGGACCAATTGCCGAAGGATTTCAGCTAGCATCTGGCAGCTAGTAGTCGCACAACTGTGCGCCCCTAGCAAGCATTACACATCACGCACCACGCACCACATTATATGGATGTAACCTCTACAAAACCTCCACGTCCTAGACCGCAAGGACCTCGCGGCGATCGCAAGCATACACCTAAAGTCAACACTCAAGGACTTTACAAAAGAGCAATGAAAGAATCTTTTGTCAAGCTTAAGCCACGAGTGATGTTAAAAAATCCCGTCATGTTTGTGGTTTATGTAGGAACAATTATCACCGTCTTGATGACATTCGATCCCAATTTATTTGGTCCAGTTCAAGGCGAAAACCTGAGATTTTTTAATGGGTTAATCGCATTAATTTTATTCTTTACTGTAGTATTTGCCAATTTTGCTGAAGCCGTGGCAGAAGGACGAGGCAAGGCGCAAGCCGATGCTTTGCGATCGACAAAATCAGATACGATCGCCAAAAAACTTTTACCCGATGGATCGATTCAAGAAATTTCTTCTACCCAACTGCATCGCGGCGATATGGTTAAGGTGGTGGCTGGCGATATTATTCCCGCTGATGGTGAAGTGTTAGCAGGTGTAGCTTCAGTCGATGAATCGGCAATTACGGGGGAATCCGCACCCGTATTGAAAGAACCAGGTTCGGACGTAGCAAGTTCCGTCACGGGTGGGACACGCATTCTCTCCGACGAACTGTGTATCCGCATTACAGCCGATCCTGGTAAAGGCTTTATCGATCGCATGATTTCCCTGGTAGAAGGGGCGGAACGCGCTAAAACTCCCAATGAAATTGCTTTAACGGTGTTATTAGCAGTTTTAACGTTGGTGTTTCTGTTTGTTGTAGCGACATTACCAACAATTGCTAGCTATGTAAATAGTCCCGTCAGTATCGCAATTTTGATTGCCTTGTTAGTCGCACTCATCCCAACTACCATCGGCGGTTTATTGAGCGCGATCGGAATTGCAGGTATGGATCGGGTGGCACAATTTAACGTCATAGCCACCTCTGGACGCGCCGTAGAAGCCTGCGGCGATGTCAACACTCTCATTTTGGACAAAACAGGTACGATCACGCTAGGCAACCGTTTGGCAGAGGAGTTTGTGCCTGTCAACGGTCATACGATGAATGACATTGCGCGAGTGGCGTTAGCAGCCAGCGTGTTTGACAATACACCGGAAGGAAAGTCAATCGTCCGCCTTGCAGAAAGATTGGGAGCAACAGTAGACTTCGATCGCAACCTTGCTGAAGGAATTGAATTTTCTGCTAAAACCCGTATGAGTGGGACGAATTTACCCGATGGGAGTGAGGTGCGTAAGGGTGCGGTAGGCGCGATTAAAGGGTTCGTGCGTTCCCGTAGCGGACGCGAAACCCCCGAACTCGATACAGCCTACGAACGCATTTCTCAATTAGGTGGTACGCCCTTAGCAGTTGCACTCAATGGCGAAATCTACGGTGTAATTTACCTCAAGGATATCGTCAAACCAGGTATACGCGATCGCTTCGATCAGTTGCGGCGCATGGGTGTACGCACAGTCATGTTAACTGGAGATAACCGCATTACTGCTAGTGTAATTGCTCAAGAAGCTGGGGTAGATGACTTTATTGCCGAAGCCACACCCGAAGACAAAATCGAGGTAATTCAACGGGAACAAGCGCAAGGCAAAATTGTTGCCATGACAGGAGACGGAACGAATGACGCGCCAGCATTAGCACAGGCAAATGTGGGAGTTGCGATGAATTCAGGAACTCAGGCGGCGAAAGAAGCAGCGAATATGGTCGATTTAGATTCCGATCCAACAAAGCTAATTGACATCGTGACTATTGGTAAACAACTGCTAATTACCCGTGGGGCGCTGACAACTTTTTCTATTGCCAATGATATCGCTAAGTATTTTGCAATTATCCCCGTCATTTTTGCTTCAGCTAATTTACAAAGCTTGAATCTGATGGGATTAACTAGCACAAACTCAGCTGTATTATCAGCATTAATTTACAACGCTTTGATTATTCCGGCTCTAATTCCTCTAGCTTTGAAGGGTGTAAAGTTTCGTCCGCTATCAGCAAATCAGTTGCTACAGCGAAATATTCTAATTTATGGTTTAGGTGGGGTAATTGCACCATTTATTGCAATTAAGTTAATTGATGTTTTGGTGTCAGCAGTGGGATTAGCCTGACAAGGAGTACAAAGAAATGAAACGACAGACAATATTAAATCGATTACCAACTACCAACTACCAACTACCAACTACCAATTTATGTATCCGTCCCAAACTACCCCTCGTCATTTTCCTCGTTTTATCTCTTAACGCCATCCTCGCTCCAATAGTATATGCAGCCACAGATGAAACATGGCAACGAACCCAAGCCTATGCACTAGGAATTTTAGGTTTCATAACATTGGCACTAGTAATTTATTTATTTGATGTCGTATTTCGACCGGAGCGATACTAATGTCTATATTTCGAGAAATTCTGCGAGGAATTCGTCTAACTCTGGCGCTGTGGGTACTAACAGCAGTTATTTATCCCGGTTTAATTCTCTTAGTGGGGCAATTACCATTTTTGCAAAGTCAAGCTAATGGCAGCATAGTGGTAAATTTGGAAAATCAACCTGTAGGCTCGGTTTTAATTGGTCAACCATTTACATCTGAAAGATATTTTCAAAGTCGTCCTAGTACAGTTGACTATAGTACTAGCACAGAAACTGCATCCACTGGTGTATCTGGTGCGAGTAATTTAGCTCCTAGCAATCCTGAATTACTCAAACGAATTGAAGCACAAGCCAAACAGTTGCAAGAGAACGGTATTCAACCCACTGCCGATCTGGTTTATACCTCTGGTTCTGGCTTAGATCCTCATATTACATTAGAAGCAGTAGAAGCACAGTTAGTAAGAGTTGCCAAAGCACGGAATTTTTCAACTGATGAAATTGTACCTTTTGTAAATAAGCATACTCAAGGTAGATTTTTGGGCATATTTGGCGAACCTGGAGTTAATGTATTAAAGCTAAATCAAGAATTAGATGTTTTGGAAATCACAAAGGGGAAGTCGTAAGTCAAAAGTCAAAAGTTAAAAGTCAAAAGTTATCAACTACTAACTTCTCACTACTGACAAATGGCAAATGACAAATGGCGAAAAAAGGTAAGCATAAAATTTTTATTGGTATGGCTCCTGGGGTAGGAAAAACCTATCGAATGCTAGATGAAGGTCATGCTTTGAAGCGAGAAGGAATTGATATTATTATTGGATTGCTAGAAACCCACGGAAGGAAAGAAACAGCACAAAAAGCTGAAGGACTAGAGATCGTACCGCGCCAACACATTATGCGTAGCGGTATGACATTAACAGAAATGGATACAGAGGCAATTATCAAGCGATCGCCTCAGTTAGTATTAGTAGATGAACTCGCTCATACGAATGTCCCTGGTTCCTTCCACGAAAAACGCTATCAGGATGTAGAAGATATTTTAAGAGCGGGAATTGATGTCTACTCTACTGTCAACATTCAACACCTCGAAAGTCTTAACGATCTCGTAGCGCGGATAACAGGAATTGTAGTACGAGAGCGCGTTCCCGATCGCCTACTCGACGAAGCAGATGAGGTGGTGGTAGTCGATGTCACGCCAGAAACTTTAGAAGAAAGATTGTTAGAAGGTAAAATTTACGCTTCTAACAAAATTGACCAATGTTTGCAAAACTTTTTCCAACGCCGCAATTTGATCGCTTTGCGCGAACTAGCACTAAGAGAAGTCGCCGATAACGTTGAAGACGATGCCCTAGAACTGAGCGCCCGTAACAACGGCAATGACCTAGACGGACAGTATTGTAACATTCACGAACGGGTTTTAGTCTGCGTCTCTACTTATCCTAACTCCGTTCAGCTCTTGCGACGAGGGGCAAGAATTGCTGGTTACATGAATGCACCACTCTACGTTGTGTTTGTGGAAGATCCAGATAAATTCCTCACTAGGGAAGAAAGCCTACACGTCGAGACTTGTGAAAAATTGTGTCAAGAATTTGGCGGTACATTTATTCGCGTCAAGAATCATGACATTGCCAAAGCGATCGCGGATGTAGCCTGTAAGTATCATGTCACGCAAATCGTCATTGGGGAAAGCCAACGATCTCGTTGGAAAATCTTATTGAAAGGCTCCTTAACTCAAAAATTAGTCCGCCTACTTAAAAATATCGATCTGCACATCATCGCAACCGACAAAAAAGAACCATTATGAAGTCGTAAGTCGTAAGTCATTTTTCTCCCTCAGCAACCTTGCGCCTCCTCAGCTCAAGAGCAGCTCTCTTACCTCCCTGCTCCCCAACAAATGTACTAGGATAAAACAGAGAAATCTTCCAGATGCAGCAGGCATGAACTTTTTAACTTACGTTCTCCATGTGGTAGGTTCGGGTGCGATCGCGTACTATACTGCTCGACAAATCCGCGATCCCCTCACACGTCCCAATACTCTCGCTGGCTTCCAATTAGCAGAATCAGGCTCGGTTCCCTTCTTGACAAAATTGAGTCAACGTGCTGGCGTAGAAGGCGATGAGTGGTTGGCTGAGAAACTGGCAAAACACGCAGCTGATGAAACTAGGCACGGTCAAATTTTCGCCCATGCTTTGAAACAACTGAATAAACAAGTCATCGATTTCAAGCGGGAGCGCGAAAAAACGCCAGAGGAAAAACCGAAGGAACAGCAGCGCAGTCCCTTTTTTGATGCTTTCTTCAAAGGCTACTCCCCAGAGCAGCTTAAGCCGGAAAATATGGAGTGGAATGTATTTCTAGCTAGCACCTACATTTTAGAGTTGGATGCTAGCAAAGATTTCGTCCGCATGGCAAATGTATTACCTGAAGACGAACCAACTAGCCGTAACCTGAAAAAGAGCCTTCTGAGCGTAGCTCAAGATGAAACTGGTCACGCCAACTACCTCTATGAAGCCATGATGCGGCGAATGCCTGCAAACCAAGTGCAACAACTCGTAGACGAGTGGCGCACCCGCAAAGTCAATGCTCTCATCGCATTTACCAGCAATATGCTTCAAGGCAAAGACAAACCACGTTCTTTAGTAACAGAAGGCGCTCCCGCCGAAACGCCAGCCGACTCTCAACCGCAAGAATTAGCAGCCGTTTAAATTGGTCATTTGTCATTTGTGAGTGGCTAGTGGCTAGTAGCTAGAATCTTTATCTAGTCACTAGCCACCAATCACTAGCTACTAAGAACTGACCTCCATGCCTTACTTAAACGATTTAGCTCAATTTCTGGATCGCTTTTTTGCGATCGAGCGCTATTCTGCTTCTGAAAGGGGTGGTGTTTACATACCATCACCGCGCCCAATTAGTAGAATAGGACTAGCTTTAGAGCCGGGGGAAAATTTATCCCAGTGGGTGGAGAAACAAAAATTGGATGCACTGTTTCTCCATCGTCCTTGGAAATTCCAAGCGGAATTATTGCCAGATATTGGGATCTTATCCTATCACTTGGCATTTGACGAGTGCATGACATTGGGGTTTAATTCCCGTCTAGCGAATGTATTATCTATGTCAGACTTGGAGGTACTGGGAGAAAAACAAGGGCGAGCGATTGGTGCAATTGGTAACATACCTCAGCAAAAGATCGCGGAATATTTACATTGCATTACCGAAATTTTTGGCGGACTAGAAGAAGTACATCTAAGTAAAACAGTAGAAGTTTCGCGTATAGCAGTTGTAGGAGGAATGAACGATGAACTAGTTAGGGAAGCTGCGACACGCGGCGCTAATTTGTATGTCACTGGACAAATGCGGCAGCCAGCCGTTGAAGCTTTGAAGGAAACGGAAATTAGTGCGATCGCAGTGGGACATCGCCGTTGCGAACAATGGGGTTTAAAATCCCTTGCCGGACTGTTGCGCGATCGCTGGTCTGGGTTATCAGTCATCGGTGAAGAAAGGGAGTAGGGAGCAGGGAGTAGGGAAGAATAATTTAACTCACGCACTACGCACTACTTTCTTATCAACAACGAAACTAATTACGCGATCGGATTTGGCGGTAATATTTTCTCATACGTATATGCTTAAATTCGATGTAAAAAATGTGACTTCAGTAGGTCAAAAACGTTATAATCAAACTCATATTTGGACGAGATTTTTCTAGAATATAACTGTACATTCACGGAAGTAACGAGCAGTTGGTATAAAAAATAAAATGAA
Source organism: Chroococcidiopsis sp. CCALA 051 (assembly GCF_003015105.1). NCBI lineage: Bacteria > Bacillati > Cyanobacteriota > Cyanophyceae > Chroococcidiopsidales > Chroococcidiopsidaceae > Chroococcidiopsis > Chroococcidiopsis sp. CCALA 051. Next base: position 30,736 of record NZ_PYCI01000044.1, read on the forward strand.
GTTACAGTAAAAGTCCGCTTGAAGATTGAATGAAAGTGAAGATAAGTTTATGAAGGAATTTTTATAAGTTCATTAAATTATGTTAGTAAATTAATTCGAGAACATCCCCTAGCGTCGGCAAGTTGGGCAATTTATAGTTTTGCTTGAAGTGTTTGGCGTGCAATATCTATCAATGCTGCTACACAAATCTTTTACAGAGGAATCATGCAAGCTTCCCCAAACATTACCTCCGCTTGGCAACGGCTCAAAAAGAACGAATTGAGCTGTAATGATGCGATCGCCCTTCTAGTAGATAATGAAGGAATTGTCAACCAAACACTACTAGATAAGGAAGTTAGTAGCAGATTTTTGCGCCACTTTCCCGATAAAACTTCCTTGCCTCCAGCTATTCCCTTGCTATTGTGGCGTGGATGTTACTATCTCGGTTCGCCCGTATCCCTCGACTCAGAAACGCTAGCCCAACTACAACAGCGCACGGGTAGCCAAATCGAAGTCGTCCCCATTGCAGACAAAAGCTACCGTACTTGGTTTCACTCTCAAAGCCTCAATCCCAATCGGATCAGCTCTATGCCCATAGTTAACCCAATTACGGGACAACTAGAGCAAGAAGACATCAGCGAAACTACAGAAATTTATTTAAGCAAAGCTGGCGATCAAATCGAGCGGATCAAAACTATTATCTCTGGAGCATTACGCAACCGAGCTAGCGACATCCACTTAGAGCCAATGGTAGATGGCTTGAGAGTGCGTTATCGAATTGATGGCGTGCTACGTGACATTACCACCCTACCAATAACAATGAGCCGCCGCGTCGTGATGGCGTTGAAGGTGATGTGCAACATGGACATTGCCGAACACCGCCGCCCGCAAGATGGCAGGATTGAGGAAAAGTATGCTTCAGGCGATGAAGCAGAACTCAACATGGACATGCGCGTCAGTACCCTGCCCTGCGTCAATGGCGAAAAAGCAGTTATCCGCCTCTTGCCCCGAGAAAATCCCTTTACTCACTTGGGCAACCTGGGCTTTGTTCCAGAAACGATGAACGCCTACAAAGCTTGGTTAGAGCAACCCCAAGGCATGATTATTCTGACAGGTCCCACGGGAAGCGGTAAAACTAGTACACTTTATACGAGTTTGCAGAATGTTGCTAAAGAACACGTTAACGTCGTCACGGTAGAAGATCCGGTTGAGTACGTCCTGCCAGGAATTACTCAAACTCAAGTCCACGAAGCCGCAGGGATGACATTTGCCGCAGGGATGCGGGCAATTTTGCGTCAAGATCCAGACATTATCATGGTGGGTGAAGTTCGCGATAGCGAAACGGCAGAAACCGCAGTCAGAGCAGCGCTAACCGGACACTTGGTATTTACGACGCTCCACACGAATGATGCACTCGGGGCAATTCCGCGTCTGAAGGATTTAGGTATAGATCCTGGTTTGTTGAGCGATGCGTTGTTGGGAGTGGTGGCTCAGCGTTTGGTACGTCGCGTTTGTCCCCATTGCAGCGAGCCTTATACCCCTACAGAAACAGATTTGAAAGTGCTGGGATTGGGACGAGACATACGTACTGATACGTGGCGTAAAGGTCGAGGTTGCTCGATGTGCTTCAATTCTGGATTTTTGGGACGGGAAGCAGTTGTCGAATTGATCGACGTAGACGATCGCATCCGCGATATTATCTACGAAGGTACGATGACCCAGTTACAGCGATACCTACGAGAGATTAACTATGCATCTTTCCGCAAGGCAGCGGTAGAGAAGGTAATGGCTGGGTTGACCACCGTACAAGAAGTCTTGCGCGTCCTACCTCGTTGTGCTTTGTACAACAACCATTTTGCCAGTGATAGCTTGGCTGAATCGGAATATGAATTAAACGGGCGCAAGCTGCCTGAATTGGGGAGAATGCAATAGCGATCGCGGTATGTATTTCATTTGAATGTAGGGGCGCACAGCTGTGCGCCCTTACATAATGTGTGCGCGCCCCCTACATATTTAAAAAAAGAGGGGAAGGATTTTTGTTTTCCTTCCCCTCTTTCTTGCGGTTATTTTTACTATCTTCGGCTTTATCGCCTTCTTTGAGTCTTTGACGCATCATCTGCGCCTGTTTCTTCAGTTGTCTGGCTCTTGCCGCACCGCCTCTACCTTTGTCGTTTCTACCTTCGCGACGGGGCGACTCCCATCGTTTGAGTCGCATACTCTGCTCCTTTGCAGCTTTTCTGGTATTGTGCTGATGGGCAGGAGGAGAATCGAACTCCTATGGGTTTAAGCCCGCTTGATTTTGAGTCAAGTGCGTCTACCAGTTTCGCCACCCGCCCTTTTTTTCAGCTTTACCATTGTAATCTATTTTTGTATTTTCTAACAAGTTTTGATATTCGCGACTAGATGCCCAGCGATCGATCTCTCTAGCACGTAAGACTGGCACGGGATGAGTGAGTTGAGAGGAGTGAGCTGATTTCAGCATTTCGCCAATTTCGGTATTGCTAATATTGTCGTAAGCGCGCGCTTGCTCGATAAAAGCATCGAGATTGAGCTGGGAAGCCAGAACGGGAGAACCACCAGCGAGTTTCATCAATATCGACATCACAACTTTGGGGTCTTGAGTCGCTAGCAAGGCAGCGCGATCGCAGGTAAACTCAGCACAGCGTACCCATTCTAATAGTTGCGCCTGTAGGGTTTGGACGAGTAACTGACCCACATTAGGCAGTTGTCCGGCTGCGAGGACAATTAAATTCACTAGCGTCAAATAGACACCGTGATCGCATTTGAGATGACCCAATTCGTGAGCAATCACCGCCTGCACTTCTTCTGGTGTCAGCAGATCGAGCAGTGAAGTGTGCATGACAATAAATGGTTGCTTACCTCGCATAGCAAAAGTGTAAGCATTGGGGACTGGGTGCTGTCTGACATATAATTGCGGCGGTTCCAGATCCAAAACCCGACACGCTTCTATTAACAGTTGATGATATTGCGGTAATTGGCGATCGCTCACCAGAATACTTGAGGCAATATTTTCAATATAGAAAAATTGTTCTGCCAATTGTCCCAATAAATTTCGCACCAGCAAATCGACACCAGGAATTTGTTTGAGTGCTTTAGTTGCTTCTAAGTCTAAAGGATGACGAAAAGAATCTGCTTTAAGCCCAACTAACTGCGTCTTGAGGGAAGACATGAGTATTGCGAACCAGTTTGTAGTATGTAGATGCGATCTTAACAGTTGTCAGTTATTAGTTATCAGTGACCAGCCATCAGTTATCAGTGTAGAGACGTTACATGTAACGTCTCTACACTGATAACTATCAACAATCCGGTAGAGGAATTTTCATCGAACCGCAATCTTTGCGATTGCAAAGATACCATTTCGCGGGTGCAACTGCGCCTTCAGTGTCGAAGTACACGAGTCCTTCAGGAATGTTGTAGTAGATTTCCATTGTCACCTCGCAACCGAGGATGCGCTGAAGTAGTTTTTTGAGGATCTCTTGCCTGGAACCGATTGCTGCCGTCACTTCGCGGCTTTTGCAGTGTACCATCAGCTTAGGGCGGTTGGATTGTTCGCAAGACCAAACGTTAAAATCTACAGCCAGACGTAACAAAGCCCTCGTTTGAGGATCGCACATCTCAATTAAGGTATTTTCAATTTCAGCCTTTTCAATTGCGGTTGGTTTTTCTTTGTTGTAAATCAGTTTCATAACTTAATTTCCATACTGCTTACCAACATTTTTGAGATTTTTTTACCAACTTTGCGTCACATCTGCCACATTTTTTATCTCGCTCAACTTTTAATATCAATGAAGGCAGGCGATCGCATTCAATCATGCAGAAGTGCTAATTGTGGCTCAGTTTCAGCCTAGCTTATTCTGTATTTTCCTGGCTATTAGTAAATCAGTAATTGTTAACTTGGTTCAAACATTTTCACAAAATTTTACTTCAAAAAATCGGAAAAAGCTGTCTTCTATCTAACGAGAGAAATGTATGACGATACCTTACATTTTTATTAACTGTTCTTTCAGTACAAGCCATCATGTGCGGAGAGTGACATTTCCCGTCAACTGTCAACTCTCCAAAACCCTATAACAATCACCATGACTAAAACACGATTAGCTATCACTTACGTCAGCTATTGTCAATGAGTACATTTTTCATATAATGGATGAAATATAAAAATGAACTTTTATTAAGCTGTTAAGCGAGGAGAAAGTTAAAGATGTATGTCGTGCAAATTGCCTCTGAATGCGCTCCCGTTATCAAAGCAGGCGGCTTAGGCGATGTCGTCTACGGGCTGAGTCGGGAATTAGAGATTCGGGGAAACAGTGTCGAGCTGATCCTGCCCAAATATGATTGTATGCGCTACGACCACATATGGGGATTGCACGATGCCTACCGCGACTTATGGGTTCCTTGGTACGACGGTAGAGTTCACTGTTCTGTCTACTGTGGTTGGGTACACGGGCGAGTTTGTTTCTTTATCGAACCGCATTCTCAAGATGACTTCTTCAATCGCGGCTGCTATTACGGTTGTAATGATGACAATATGCGATTTGCTTTTTTCAGCAAAGCCGCTTTAGAGTTTCTGCACCAGAGTAATAAGCGCCCCGATGTGATTCATTGTCACGACTGGCAAACAGGGCTAGTACCCGTGATGCTGTATGAAATCTACAAATATCATGGCATGGGGAACCAACGAGTTTGCTACACGATCCACAACTTCAAACACCAAGGGATTGCTGGAAACGAAGTCTTACAAGCAACAGGACTGAATCAGGCAGAGTATTACTTCCAATACGACAAGCTACAAGATAATTTCAATCCCTTTGCCATCAACCTGATGAAAGGGGGGATTGTCTACTCTAACGCTGTCACGACTGTATCGCCTAACCATGCTTGGGAAGCTCATTATACAGAAGTTGGCAGTGGTCTAGGTCATACCCTACACCAGCATCAAGATAAATTTAGCGGCATTCTCAACGGGATTGATTACGATTTCTGGAATCCAGAAGTAGACCGATACATACCTTTTAATTACAACTCAGACGATTTTGAGCAAAAAGTCTATAACAAAAAAGCTTTGCGAGAACGGCTTTTACTGCGCGACGAACCAAAAAAACCAGTTATCGCCTACATCGGTCGATTAGATAATCAAAAAGGGGTTCACCTCGTCCATCACGCGATCTATTATGCTCTCCAGAGAGAAGCGCAGTTCGTCTTACTAGGTTCGGCGACAGAACCAGGAATCAACGCTCATTTCAAACATGAGAAAAACTTTTTAAACGATAACCCCGACTGCCATTTAGAACTCGGTTTTAACGAAGAGTTATCTCATTTAATCTATGCTGGCGCTGACATGATTCTCGTCCCCAGTAATTACGAACCTTGCGGATTGACGCAGACAATTGGGATGAAATACGGTACTGTACCGATCGTGCGCGGAGTTGGTGGGTTAGTAAATACAGTCTTCGATCGCGACTACGATCCCAACAAATCTCCAGAAGAACGTAACGGTTACGTCTTCTATCAGACCGATTACGGTGCTTTAGAATCGGCAATGGATCGGGCGATTGGTTTGTGGTACAACCATCCTCAAGAGTTTCGCCAGCTTGCCCTACAAGGCATGGCATACGACTACTCTTGGAACCATCCAGGCACGGAATATCTGAAAATTTACGATCGCATTCGGCATCAATAATTGCTTACCCAGTCAATCCTTTGAGGGCGGGTTTTTCAATCTCTTCGTAATTGACAGAGATCTTTGAAAAACCCGCCCCTACAGTAATACGACCAATTACCAATTACCCATTACCAATTACCAATTACCCATTACTTGCTATAAGTCACGACGCGATCGATCCGAGGTCTGCCGAATCTCTCCCAGGCATTGCCCCCACGTAGAAATAATTCCATCCAACGAATTTCTCTCCCATTCGGATCTTGCCAGCCAGAACTTCCTGGTGCGAATGCCAGCGTCCCTTCGGGAACGCGGAAACTACCATCCGAATATACCGCATCGCTGATCGTATCCCCTACCCGAATCGTTACCTTAGTTTCTGGTTCTAAGTTGACGCGATCGGCGGAAATGGTAGTTTTAATGTTACCGTAGCCATCGATCCACGCCACGCGATCGCTTGGTGGATCGGGAATCTGCTGCGGATCTAACTCGTCGCCTAACAAACTTAAGTCGTCAGAGGCGATCGCTGCTGCTGCTTGAGGAAATACGTCTCGCGATCGAAATTGCGAACCGCCGCGAGAAACCTTGACAATTTTGATCGTCTGTGCTGCCGACTTAATGAAAGACAGAGTATAACCTGCATTAACTCCCACAACTTTGACGTTGTTGGGTAACAGTACGTATGTCAGTCCTTCCCCTTCATTATCTTTCCTGGGTTGTGCGTCGTCCTGGCGCGGCGCACAATTATGATAAATTAGCCTTTCTGCTGTACCGGGATTCAGTCCGAGTTGAGCCACCCAAAAGCCAGTGGCTAGGGTACTGAATGGTGGTACGGAAACCCAATGAATTTGCGCTGTTGGTAACGACATCAATAGCCGTTGGGTAACTTCAGCAAAAGCTGGGTCGCCATTTCCATAATCTGCAATCAGGTTAATTTGCATAAGTTATTAGCATATGTAATTGGTCACAGCCTGCAAAATTCGTTCCGCTGCGTGTCCGTCTCCAAAAGGATTAATAGCTGTTGCCATTTTTTCGTATGCAGTTGGGTGACTTAACAACTCAGCCGCCGCCATCACAATTTCTTCTGTTTGAGTTCCAATCAATTTTGCCGTTCCAGCCGTCACAGCTTCAGGTCTTTCTGTCGTTTTACGCAAGACCAAAACTGGTTTACCCAAACTCGGTGCTTCTTCTTGCAAACCACCAGAATCGGTTAAAAGCAAGTGCGATCGCTGGATCGCCCCTACTAATTCTCCATAATCTAGCGGATCTGTCAAGAAGACTCTCGGATGCTGACCTAAAATCTCTTGTAGCGGTTCGCGCACGATCGGATTGCGATGCAATGGCAACAATAAAGCTGTATCCTCAAACTTTTCTAGTATCTGCAAAAAACCTTGGGCAATTCCCTGAAGCGGTTCGCCCCAGTTTTCTCGCCGATGCACTGTAGTTAATAAAACTCTATATTTGTCCCACTCTAAACCATCGATCTGACAAGCTGGTTGCTGTTCTGCTACCGATAGCAATGCGTCAATGACCGTATTACCCGTTTGATGAATTTCTCCTAAAACGCCAGAACGTTGCAAATTCTCTACTGCTTGCGGCGTGGGGGCAAAGTGCAAATGTGCCAACTGAGAAATCAATCTGCGATTCGCTTCCTCTGGATATGGATCGTAGATATTGTCTGTTCTCAGTCCCGCCTCTACATGTCCTACCGGAATTTTTTGATAGAATGCTGCCAAAGCAGCTGCAAAAGCCGTAGTCGTGTCCCCTTGAACTAAAACTAAGTCCGGCTGCTGCTGTTCAAACAGGGTTTCCAATCCTCGCAGACTGCGACAAGTAATATCGCTCAGAGATTGTTGCGATTGCATAATTTCCAAATCTGCATCTGCCTTAAGGTTGAATAGTTGCATGACTTGAGCAACCATTTCTCGATGCTGTCCGGTTAGAACAACTTGGGTATCAAACTGAGGCGCGTGTTGAAACACCTGAATCACTGGTGCTAGCTTAATTGCTTCCGGGCGAGTGCCTAAGATAATGCAGACTTTTTTCATTGAGCTGGTTTTGCTAGTGGTTCATTGGTCAATGGTAATTGGTCAACGGTCATTTATCGTACAGTAAATATCAATGTCTTACCCTTACTACAAAAACCATGACTCAGCTCGACCGAGCAGCTATGCAAGCTCGAAATAAATTACTCGCTATGTTTTTACTACTCTGCATTTTAGACGTTACATTAGCGATCGCAGTACGGGACAGGTGGGCTATCGGTCGTATCTTACTAACAATTGTCGTGATGTATTTTGTGATGCAGGGGCGAAAATGGGCAAAATGGCTTCTAATTGGTATCTGTAGTTTGTTTGTTGTCAGTCTAATCGCAGTGATTGTGGCACTGAGTTCAAGGCTTTCTACTATTTCGATCGTTGGAAGTTCAATCGCGATCGTTCTCAGCGCTATTATTCCCGTCTATATGGCAAGTAGCAAAGATTTAAATCGTTATTTTGCTTATAAAAGACAAGGTTATTCCCAATAGACTCGATAGTATATCGTTAGCTACTTATCGACACTCTACAAAAATGAAAAAACCCAGCTGGTCACTGGGCAGATGCATTATTTGGATGAAATAAACTTAGCTTCCGCTAGAACTTTGGCTCCGTATCGCAGGTCAAAGGACAAGCTGCATAGACGGAAGTATCAATGTCATCTGCCTCGCCATGCAGCCAGCTCAACCATTTAACTTCATGTGGGTGAATTCCTTTCAAAGTCAACATGCTAGCTCCAATCAGCACTGCCAAAACGTTGAAACCAATTACACTTCCTGCTACTAATAAAACCGCACTTACTGGCATCACAGATTGCAGTACCATCGACAACAAGAAGGCTACTGTAGCCATCAAAACGACTAAAGGAAAGCCCACAACGAGCAAACAAACTGCTAATGTGAAACTCCAGATTAAAAAGCTTTTGAGTGTAAATAAAGAAGAAGATGTCCCTAAATTGGAGCTTTGAGTTAAAGCCATAGTTTCTCTCCAAAGTCAATGCAAAAATTCAGATTTGTAAAATTCTGTACGCCGAGTCGGAGCCAGTTAAGCCCTATTGAAAATTAGTATACAGATACCCATAGATAAGATGATCGGATAGTTATTAATCTTTACACTAGATAATTTCTGTTTATAAATCCGAACGGAAAAGCATATGAAAACGCTTTGCAAGTCACAACATCTATCTTGAGATATATAACCTCAAAGTCTTTTAGATACTAGCTTTCACAAAGATCGAGCGATAAATCTTTTGTGAAGCAGAACCACGAGTCAATCCAGAAAACGATCGCACCCTTATTGGCTTAACATTTCGTATAAATACAGCGGTGGTTTCTCATAATTCCTCCCAGACTTATTGACCAAAAAGAAAGCGATCGCCCACCTTAATTCCTCATTTTGATAATCGTTAGATTAAAACTATCCTCAAAGCAAGTTCATGAATTTTTATAACTAGCGAGGTGGAAGTCAAAAATTAAAAGTCAAAAGTCAAAATTAAGGAGTCAGGCAACAGGAGGAAGACAGTCAGAGAGACAAGGGGGACTTGGGAGACACGATCGAGTTACAAGTCACAAGTCGCGCATTCGCAATTAATTCCGAATTCCGAATTCCGAATTCCGAATTCTCCCCACACCACGTACCACTGAATAACTGATAACTGATTAGGGGAAAACTAAACGTGTAATCACACAGACTTGAGGCATATGACAGAACCCCAACGTCAGCCAAATTATCCACCTCCCGCACCCCGCGTTCCTCCCATACCACCACCACCGCAGCGAATGAATTCCAGTGGAGATACGGGAGTGGTGAGTTCGACGCAGCCAATTCAGCCGATCCCCAGCACCCATGTAGCGGTGAATGTGACAGGGGTGAATTCGACGCAGCCAATCCAGCCGATCCCCAGCACTCATGTAGCGGTGAATCCGCCGGAAGAACCGTTACCCTTGCCATCTACAAGTCCTCGTCTCAACGTACCTAGACCAGCACCACCTAGTGCTGTCCGTCCTAGACAAAGTAAAATTAGTAACGCGCCTACATTAGAACAATTGGTACGAGAAGCATACGATCGCGGTATTTCCGACTTACATTTAGGAGTAGGTGAAGTACCGCGCTTTCGCGATCGCGGTCAGATTATACTTACCGATCATCCCCCGATCGACGAAGAGATTTTTTTCAGTTGGCTGCGAGAAATTCTGAGCGATCGGCAAATCGAGCAATTCAAAGAAGATTTAGAATTTGACGGTGCAACCCAATATGAAGGATTGGTGCGGGTACGGATCAATATTTTTGTTGCTCTGAATGGTCCAGCAATGGTACTGCGGCTGATTCCGTTAAAAATCTTAACAATGGAACAACTGAATTTGCCACAGGTATTTAGAGATCTATGCCACTACCACAAAGGATTAATTTTGGTGACAGGACCCACAGGTTCGGGTAAGTCTACCACGATGGCAGCGATGATCGACTTTATCAACAAGACGATGCCGAAGAATATCATTTCAATTGAAGATCCAGTTGAATTCGTGCATGTCAGTCAAAAGTCGTTGATCAAGCAACGGGAAGTAGGAATTCATACATTAAAATTCGATAACGCCCTCAAAGCATCCTTACGAGAAGACCCAGATATCATTTTGATTGGGGAAATGCGCGATCGCGAGACAGTGAACGCAGCCCTCAAAGCAGCACAAACCGGACACTTAGTATTTGGTACGTTGCACACAAACAGCGCTGTAAAAACTATCGAACGGATCTTGAACCTTTACAATCCCGAAGAACAGGGACCCATGCGAATTCAGGTGGCTGAATCGCTCGTAGCAGTCATCGCTCAAAGCTTAGTTCGTACTACAGATAGCAAACGAGCAGCCGTACACGAAATTATGATTAATACAGACGCAATTAAAGATTACATTATACGTAATCAGGTTGAAGAAATAGAGGCAATTATTCCTCGTTGTGGCTTCGAGGGTATGTGTACCATGAACCAGTCTTTGTATCAGCTATACGAACAAGGACGAATCACGGAAGAAACAGCCCTAGAAGCCTCACCCAAACCTAATGAAATGGCTATGACCCTCAGAGGTCGAGTCTAGGAAGAGGGGTGAGGAGCGAGGAGTGAGGAGTGAGGGAAATTTTAGATTTTGAATTTTGGATTGCTCATTTTGAATTGCTCCTCTGCTTCCTTGTCTCCCTTGTCTCCCTTGTCCCCCTTGTCCTTTACCTACCCCCGCTAAAATTGAGTCATTCTAGTTCGCTCCAAGTATTTAAAGGCATCGCCCTGTTTACGCCGGGGGGGGATCTGATTTATTGTATCGATCGCTCTAAACAGCAGCGCTGGCATTTACAGTTATGCATGGAGCTACAACAAATACTAGGACTGCCAGAGCCACCCCACTTTCTCGTTCCTTGCTACACAGCAACGCTAGATTGTTGGTTAGATCCACAGACTCAGCACATCCAAACCTTTGCTGAAGCTTATCCATTAGTGATGCGCCATCAGGCATTACTCAATGCAGTTTTTGATGTCGGAGAATTAGTGTGGCAGGCAGCTCCTTGGTCGGAAGAATTTTGCGATCCGATCGCATTAGCTACCTATCGCGCTTGTTTTCCCCAATTGTGGGACGATCGTGGTTTGATCGTGCGGTTCGATCCCTCCACTGCTACCCCACATATGAGATATGATGCGACTGCTAATTTCTCTCAGACGGAGCTAAAAGCACCGGAAATAGAAACCACAGTCACAGCTACAGAGGCAACCCCAGCAGAATCTCAATATTCCGAAAAGCTAGGTTACGTGCTGCGCTTATTTGTAGCGGGACACAGTGTAAATACCGAGCGAATCCTTCAGACTTTACATCAGCTGCTAGAACAATCGCTACGCCATCCTTACACCTTAAAAGTTGTCGATGTCTTTAAACATCCAGAGCAAGCCGAACTATATCAAGTTTCTGCTACCCCTACTTTAGTCAGAGCGTGGCCTCACCCAGTCCGAAGACTCGTAGGTGACTTAGATAACACGGCTAAGATTTTGAAATTGCTGATATCGCCGGAATTGTAGGAGACAAGGGAGAGGGGGGAGACAAGGGAGAAAGAAATTTACAATCTCCACACCCTACACCCCACACCCCACACCCCACACCCTACTCCCTACTCCCTGATAACTGACTAATCCTGCTGGTGGGAGAACAAGTAAGCACCGTAAAGAGATAAGGCGATCGCGACTATGAATAAAACAAGAATGCTATACCAAGGAAACTGCGATAGTGGTAAATACGCAGCCGCTCTTAGCCCAATACTGGTGTAGGTTAGTGGTAAAAGGTAAACAACCACTTTGAGGAAACCTGGTAGCGTCCCAGGCTCGAAAAATGTGGCTCCCAGGAATGACATTGGCACGATGAGAAAGTTGTTAACCAAACCTACGCTTTCGAGCGATCGCACCTTTAACCCAACTATTACCCCCAACCCAGCAAATACAGCACAGTTCAAAATTAACAGCAGCCAGAACAAGGGATTGAGAAAACTCCAAACCTTACCAGTAAAGATCGCCGCCACTAAAACCACCGCCGCTGAAGTCATTAACCCCCTCACAACTCCAGCTAGCATTTTACCCATGTGTAAGGCAAGGGGATGAACGGGGACTAAGAGCAATTCCTCAAAGGTTTTGGCAAATAGGCGATCGCCACAAATTGAAAATGTCGTGCCACCAAAGCTAATGGTCATGGACGATAGCGCCGCCATTCCAGGCAAGATAAACTCTAGATAGCTATCACCTACAGCAGGCTTGGGCAACGAACTTCCCAAACCCAGACCAAACGCCAAAATATAAATCAAGGGCGACACTAAGCCTGAAGCAGCAACTTGGGCAATCCGCACTCGTAATTCTAGCCAATCGCCCCAAAATATCGTTAAACTATCTGCTATCAGGGTTTGTAGATAACTCTTTCTTGCTTTTAACGTGCCAACTTGAAAATCCACTTACTTTGAGTCCGAACTACGAATTCATACTTCTTAATTTTATGAAAAATCAGGGATCGGGAAGTCGGGAAAGAGAGTGACTAGTAGCTAGAATTGCTTCCTTGTCTCCCCTGTCTCCCTTGTCTTCCTCGTCCCTAAGTCTTTCTTATCCCTACACCCTACACCCTACACCCCTATCAACGATGAGACGTAAAGCTACTACTAGAACTGCACCTGCTCCGAAGTCTTCACCAGTCAAAACTGCCTTTAATTACCTTTCGGTTATGGTACTGGCGGCTGTGTTGATCTTAGGAATTGGTATTGGCATTGCTTTTAGTTCCACGACAATTACCGATACTCGAAACGTTGCCTCTCGCGAGTTTATCGATCGCGCCGCACCTAATGCCGATCTGTGCGTGCAGTATGGCGCTAGTGCAATGGTCATGGATACTAGACTATTTGTTTCTCTCAACCCCTTCAACGTGTATGTATCTCAGCCTAGTATGCGCCCAGGTTGCGTGCTGAGAACCAACAGCTGGAATCTTTTAGAAGACCGTAAATTAGTGACTAACGAACAAGTGCGAGATTGCAAAAACCGAATGAATACGTTTGGTTTTACGGGAGATTTAGGCACTTCTCCAGAAATTAATTGCGTTTATCAAAATGACGGAGCCAAGAATTTCTATCTGACGCAATCTGGCGGTACGCCTGGTCAGACCGAACAATTCTAAAAGCTTAAAAAAGGCTAATAGGGTATTTATGGGGGCGTGCAGCTAGCTGTACGCCCCCTAAAACTAATGAATTACTGCAAGCGATGTCCGCAAGCAGAACAGAAGCGATCGCTCGGACTGACTTCCGTACCGCACTGACTGCAAAAGCGGTGCGTACCTGAGACTGCTTTATCCATGCGCAGTTCCATGTTACCCATGCGCATTTGCATTGGATTCATACTCATTTCCATGTCACCCATTTTCATAGGCTTCATTGGCTCCATCGGTTTCATCGGCTCCATTGGCTCCATCGGTTTCATTGGCTCCATCGGTGGCATCAATGAGGTAGGAATATAATCGATCTGCTGTAGTTGGATTTGTTGAGCGCCTTGAAGTGACGGAGATTCAGCCATCATGCCCATACTATTACCCTGGATTTGGATAAAGTATTGTCCTTGACTAGTCGTAATTTTGACGACTACACCGCTAGCATTTCGGAATGATTCTGGGGATGCTGTCCAACTTCCCGTCACAAAACTTTGACTCGATTGTTGCTGCTGTCCGAGGCTACTACTAGCAGTAGTCACAATTGTTTGCTTACCTTGATTGTCGAGGTAGGCTCTTTGACCCGTGCCAATCTCGCATACGTAAGCCATGAGAACCTCTTTACTGATTAATTCCTAATTACTATTATTATCTAATCTTCTTGCAGTTAAAGAGCGATCGCTTAACATTTATCAGTTAACAGGGAGCAGGGAGTAGAGGGCATTACTCGTGACTCGTGACTCGTGACTTGATTGTGTTTCCCTTGTCCCAATTTTGACTTCTGACTTTTGACTTTTGAATTCTCTTCTCGCTACACTCTTCTATAGAGCTGAATCTGTAATCTTTCTCTTCCTGGAATTTCCCTTTCTAGATCCACAAAAGTTTTTTCCAGCTTGTAGTTTTGTCGAAGATAGTTTTTCATTCTATCTAAAATATTTTTATTTTCAGTGCGATCGCTAGACACGATCGCATAAAGTGGTTTTTTTGCCATAATTGTATCTAGCTCTCTAGCCGGATCTCGATCGGTGATTTTTGCTAGTTTTGTGGTGATAAATAGAGGAAACGCATATCTAGTTGGTACTTGAGCTGGTACTAAGCAGTAAATTACTGCGTGATAGTTAAAGACATATATATAATCTGTAGAACTCACTCTTTGATTCAAGTATCGAGCAATTGCAGAGGGAGTATTTCCCCAATCTTCTATTCCTTTAATACCGCGAAAGTATATATAC